>JAKFYA010000192.1 GCA_021731095.1 Acidobacteriota bacterium
GGAGCGGTCGACCCGGATGTAGGGGGTCCGGGGCCCGGCCAGTTCAGGCGGGCAGGACGGCGATGACGTCGATTTCCACGCGGCAATCACGCGGCAACCGCGCCACCTGCACGGTGGACCGTGCTGGCGGCGGGTCGGCGACATAGCCGGCGTACACCGTATTCATCGCGCCAAATTCTTCGAGATCGGCCAGAAACACCGTGGTGCGGACCACGTGTTCAAAGCTGGCGCCTGCCGCGGCCAGGAGCGCCGAGATGTTGCGCATCACCTGATGGGTCTGCGCGACGATGTCGGGTCCCGCCATCTCCCCGGTGGAGGGGTTCAGCGGAATCTGGCCGGACAGGAACAGCAGGTGCCCCGCCCTGATCCCCGTGGAGTAGGGACCAATGGCTTTCGGGGCCTCAGGCGAGGATATCGCCTGATGGGCCACTAGGCAGCCTTCTGGATTTTGCCCGAGCGCAGGCAGCGGGTGCACACGCGCATCCGCTTGGTGGCGCCCTTGATCAGCGCGCGCACGCTCTGGAGATTCGGTTCGAACCGACGGGGTCCGACATTGTGCGCGTGGGACACCGTGCGTCCAACAACCGGGCCCTTACCGCACACTTCACATCGCTTTGCCATGGTCTCGCGTCCTCGCGGGGCAGAACTTCAATGTGGCCCCGAAACTCCGAATCTTAACACGGTCAGGCGGTGATCGGATCCTCGGGTGGGGCGTCCGCCATGGTCTGGGCGTCGGCCGCCGGCCCGGAGGTCTGCAGGAGGAGGCGCTCCATCAGGGTGAGATAGCCCGTGTCGCCCGTGCCGGTTGCGGGGCCAGTTTCCCGGGCGCCGGTCTCGATGGACCGCAGGACCGGGATGAGTTCCTCAGAGAACGGCCGCCCGGCCTTCCGCCCCAATTCCTCGATGAAAGTGCGCATGTTGAAGAGGAGCTGGCAGGCCACCGTGGACTCCGGCGCCTGCTCGATGACCACGCCCTTCACCTCGGCCGCAAACGTGGTGGCCAGGGAGCCGGCCGCCTCGGCCACGTCGCTGTCGATCAGCCGGGCAAAGCCCTCAGGTCTGTAGCTGGCGATGAGTGACTGCAGCAGGAAGAACAGCTGGTACTGCCGCTCTGTCAGGCGATTGATGGTGGGCAGGAGCACGGCCACGTCCTGGTCCTGCTGCTTCTTCACCACGGCGGCCGGGTGTTCCCGGGCGGTCGCCAGGTGTGGGCAGTCGCCGGGGCATCGAATCTCGACCAGGCGCTTGGTGCCACAGCAGGTGCTGCAGATAGAGGTGGCGAGTGCCGGACAGGCCCGGCGCGCCTTGCGCTGGCCACACTGGGGGCAGGTCATCCCCTCAGCTTCGCACAGGTCGGGGCGGGTTTGAGCCTGGTCAGTTGGGGCGGAGTGTGTCCGATGGCGCTCAGTGTGTAGAAAAATCTACACACTCGGCGGTTGATTCTCCCAGTCACGAGCCGGCCGGACCAGTGACCGGGTGTGTCGGGTTTTCGTGGAGGACCGCCAGGATCGTGTCATTTCCGCACGGGCCTGGGGTGTTTCTGGGACGGTGTGCCGGAAAAGAACCAGATGCGGGTACCGAACGTCTAACCGGGTGATTCGCGCAGAAGACACGGGAATCTGCTGGGAAAGACCGTTCTCCATGTGCATGACCCACAGCGAATTGGCTGTGATTTGCCACTGAAGGCCAGCCTGGGGTTGGCGTCCGGGGGCACGGCAGCAACGGCGGGCGTGGCCACCGGAAGCAGGATGGACCAGATGTGGCATCCACCTTGCTATAGCTAGAGAACGTCAAACGCAATCATCAGCAGAACAGACGGAAGGAGCGGCGGGACACCATGGCTACCACCACACGCAAGAGCGCAAAGACTGAAACCAAGTCGAGCCGTTACGACGGCCTGAAGAAGATGCTGGAAACCCGCCAGCGTGAACTCACCAACGAGGTTCACGGCAAGATGCGCAACGTGCGCGCCGATGGCGGCAAGGAACGCGACGTCCTTGACCAGGGTGAGAGCTCTGAGGTCGACATCCAGGAGGATATCGAGCTCGCCCTCATCCAGATGAAGTCGGAGACGCTGCACAAGGTGAACGAGGCGCTGCGCCGCCTGGACGACGGCACCTACGGCAACTGCTTCGAGTGCGACGACGAAATTGCGGAGGCCCGCCTGCGCGCCCTCCCGTTCGCCGTGCGCTGCAAGGACTGCGAAGAGGCGCGTGAGAACGCGGCCAATCGCGAGCGCCAGATGGCGCAGAAGCGCGGCGCCACGTCGCTCTTCTACGACGCCACGAACTAACACCGCCGGACGCGCCGTTCGGCGTGTCTTTCACACTTTGGTGCTGGCCGGGCTATCGCCCGGCCAGTTCCTGCCCTAAGCTCTGGTCAGTCATTCCGATGCGCCGCACCCCTGCGGGCCTCCCTTGACAGTCGAGACACCCATGAGCGACCACGATTTCGAGGCGGAGCCGGTACCTGTGTCCCTGGCCGACCAGCCGGTCATCCCGGAAGAAGTGCCGGTGCTGCCGCTGCGCGACACGGTGCTGTTTCCCAACTCGTTCATGCCGCTCGCCGTGGCCCGAGAAAGCTCTGTGAAGCTGATTGACGAGGCCATTGCCTCCGGTCAGGTCATCGGCGTCTTCACCCAGCGCGATGCCTCGATGGAAGAGCCGGGCCGCGACGATCTGTACCGCGTGGGCACGGCCAGCCAGATTCACAAGATGTTCAAGCTGCCGGACGGCAGCCTGCGCCTGATTGTGCAGGGACTGGCCCGCCTGGTGCTGGACGACCTGGTCGAAACGCGCCCCTACCTGCGCGCGAAGGTGCATGCGGCGCCGGAGTTCCTGCTGGACCAGGACCGGCTGGAGATTGACGCGCTGCTGCGGAACATCAAGACCAACTTCCAGCAGGTGGTGCAGCTCTCCCCGCTGCTCTCGGACGACCTGCCCACGCTGGCCGGCAACATTGCCGAGCCCGGGCGCGTGGCGGACTTCGTGGCGTCGAGCCTGTCCACCATTGGCACCACCGTGAAGCAGGAAGTGCTCGAAACAGTGGACGTTCGCAGCCGGCTGGACGCGCTGAACCGCATCCTGATCAAGGAACTGGAAGTCCTGGAGCTGGGTTCGAAAATTCAGTCGCAGGTGCAGTCCGAGGTAGGCAGGAACCAGCGCGAGTACTTCCTGCGCGAGCAGCTCAAGGCCATCCAGAAGGAACTGGGCGAGGGCGACGACCAGACGAAGGAAGTGGACGAGCTGGAAGCGGCCATCATCGCGGCGAAGATGCCCGAGGCGGTGATGAAGGAGGCCACGCGCGAACTGGACCGCCTGTCGAAGATGTCGCCCTCGGCGGCGGAGTACACCGTCTCCCGCACCTATCTGGACTGGCTGATTGCCCTGCCGTGGGACGTACGCACGGAGGAGACGATCGACCTGAAGCACACCAAGCAGGTGCTGGACGCGGACCACTCGGGCCTCGAGAAGCCGAAGGACCGCATTCTGGAATATCTGGCCGTGCGCAAGCTGAACCCCGAGGTGAAGGGGCCCATTCTCTGCTTCGCGGGCCCTCCCGGCGTGGGCAAGACCTCGCTGGCGCGCTCCATCGCCAACTCGCTCGGGCGCAAGTTCGTGCGCGTGTCGCTGGGC
>JAKFYA010000303.1 GCA_021731095.1 Acidobacteriota bacterium
TCATCCAGGACTATCACCTCGCACTGGTGGCGGCATCGCTGAGGCGCCATCGACCCGGCGTGCGCACGGCGCTGTTCTGGCACATCCCGTGGCCCTCGACCGACCGCCTTCGCATCTGCGCCTGGCGACGGGAGCTTCTGACGGGCCTGCTGGCCAACGACCTGCTGGCCTTCCAGCTTGATCGTGACCGCCGGAACTTCGTGCAGGCTGCCGAGGAGGAACTGGGTGCCGAGGTCGAGCCTGAGACGTCGCGCGTGCGGCTGGCGGGTCACGAAACCACCGTCGTGGCCGTGCCCATTGGCGTGGACTACGACCGCATCCAGGCGTTGACGTCCAGCGATGCCCTCGGGCCGGAGCAGCTCAGGCTGCGCCGGCTGCTTGGCTTGCGGGCGCCGATCCTCGGTGTGGGCGTGGACAGACTGGACTACACCAAGGGCATTCCGGAACGACTGGCCGCACTGGATGCAGTCATGACACGCCGACCGGAGCTTCGTGGCCGCCTCACCTTCGTGCAGATTGGCGTGCCATCGCGGTCCGAGGTTGGCAGCTACGCTGCGCTCGAGGCCGAAATTGATGGGCAGGTGGCGGCGCTCAACGCCCGCCATGCCGTGGACGGCGGGGCGCCGCTGATCTGCTATCACAAGGAGCCGCTGACCATTGCCAGCCTGGTGGCGCTCTACCGCATGGCGCACTTCTGCGTGGTCAGTTCACTGCATGACGGCATGAATCTGGTGGCCAAGGAGTTCGTGGCATCCCGCGAAGACGAGGATGGTGTGCTGGTGCTGAGCGCCCTGGCCGGTGCAGCCCAGGAACTGCACGACGGCCTCATCATCAACCCGTATGAGGTACAGGGCTTCGCCGATGCGCTGCTGGCGGCCATCGACATGCCGCGGGAGGAGAGGCGGTTACGCATGCAGGCCATGCGACGCGTGGTGGCCGGTCGGGATGTCTTCGGGTGGGCGTCCGATATCCTCGAAGGGCTCGAAAGCATCTGGACCAGACCCCTGCTCTATTCGGTTCGCCGCTGGGAGGACATGAGCGTGTGACTGGCACCAGGCCCATCCTGTCGCCACCGTGCCAGGCCGCGCTTGCAGAGGCGGAGCGGTCGCGGCTGCTGCTGGCCTTCGACTACGACGGGACGCTGGCGCCAATTGCCGCAGAGCCCGCAGATGCCCACATGCGGTCCCGGACAAGGCGCTTGCTGGGCGCGGCGGCGCGCCTGTATCCCACGGTGGTGATCTCCGGTCGGGCCCTGCGCGATGTGACAACGATGCTGCAGCGGGTGCCACTGTGGTGCGTCTATGGCAACCACGGCCTCGAGCCGTTGCGGCCGGACGTGGCCACCAGGGCCGAGGTCTGGGCGCACCTGCTGCGCGCGCGCCTGCCGCACGTGCCTGGCCTGCTCGTGGAAGACAAGGGCCACAGTCTGACCGTGCACTTCAGGGACGTGCCAGACAGGGCGCGCGTCCTGCCCGCCATCGAGGCCGCTGTGCGTGCCTTGCCAGAGGCGTGCGTACTACAGGGACGCGACTCCATCAACGTGCTGCCACACGGAGCGGGCAACAAGGGCGGAGCCTTGCTGGACGCCATGGCGGTGTTCCAGTGTGAGCGCGCCATCTACGTGGGCGATGAGGAGACGGACGAAGACGCCTTTGCGGCCGGGGAAGGCCTGGTACTGTCCATCCGCGTCGAGCCGTCCCCTCTGTCGCACGCGGCGTACCACCTGGGCACGCAACTCGAAATTGATCGCCTCCTGCGCCTGTTGGTGAACCTTCGCCGGCCGCCGCGCCGGGCACGTTGAAGAAGGAACCTGTCATGCCCGAGACTCGAGAATGTCAGGCACGAGGCTGGTGGGAAGATGCCGTCATCTACCAGGTGCGTGTGCGCTCGTTCGCCGACTCAAACGGAGACAGCATTGGCGACATTCAGGGGCTGACAGACAGGTTGGACTACATCGCACGTCTCGGGGTGACGTGCCTGTGGCTGATGCCGTTCTGCGTGTCGCCGCGCCGTGACGACGGCTATGACGTGGCCGACTACATGGCGGTCGACCCCGACTATGGCACCCTGGCGGATGTCGACCAGCTGATCGCGGCCGCGCACGCACGCGGACTCCGCGTGATTACCGAGTTCGTGCTGAACCACACCTCAGACCAGCATCCCTGGTTCCAGGCGGCACGCCGCGCGCCCCCCGGCTCTCCGGCGCGTGCGTTCTATGTCTGGAGTGACACGCCGAGTGTCTACCCAGACGCGCGCATCATCTTTCCGGACATCGAGGTGTCGAACTGGACCTGGGACCCGGTGGCCGAGGCGTACTATTTCCACCGGTTCTTTGCCCACCAGCCAGACCTGAACTTCGACAATCCCCACGTGCGAGACGCAATGTGGGAGGAGGTCCGCTTCTGGTGCGAGCGGGATGTGGATGGGCGACGGCTGGACGCCATCGCCCATCTGTATCAGCGCGAAGGCACGTCCTGCGATGACCTGCCTGAGACGCATGCGTACTTGCGACACCTGCGCGCGCGCCTGGGGGACACCTATCCCGGTCACGCGTTGATGGGCGAAGTGAACAGCAGTCCCGAGCGGACGCGCGCCTACTTCGGCAGTGGAGACGAGTGTCACCTCACGCTCCACTTTCCCCTGTCTGTTGCGCTATTCGAAGCCATCGCCCTGGGTGATGCCAGTCACCTGGCCACAGTGGTGGAGCAGACCCGGGACCTGCCGCCGGGGTGCGCCTGGGCCACGTTCCTGCGGAGTCATGACGAGTTGGCGCTGTCGGCGCTGCCAGAGGCCGAGCGGGAGGCGCTCATGGCGGCACTGGCGCCGGAGCCTGACATGCGGTTGAACCTCGGCGTCAGGCGTCGGTTGGCGCCACTCCTTGGTGGCGATTCGCGCCGCATCCTGATGGCCTATGCTCTGCTGTTCTCGCTGCCTGGGGCGCCGGTGATCTACTACGGTGATGAACTGGGCATGGGCGATGACGTCAGCCTGCCGGATCGCGATGGCTTGCGACTTGCCATGCCATGGACCAATCTGCGCAGTGACGGCGTCAGCGTGGACGCGCAGGAGGGAGACCCGATGTCGCTGCTGGCGCAGATGCGCCGGCTCATTGCGAGGCGCAAGGCGCTTCCCGCACTGAGACGGGGGAGCGTGACCGTTCTCGCCGTCAATCAGCCTGGCATTGTCGCCTTTGTGCGGGAGAGCACCGAACAGCGCGTCGTGGTCGTGGTGAACTTGCGCGATGAGGCCCGGGCTGTGGAGGTGCAGGTGCCCGGTGACGTGGGCATGCGCGTCGAGCTCTCGCCATTCGGATGGGTGTGGACCGTGCCGGTCTGAGGTCGCCCCCCGCCCGCGAGTGCCTCATCAGGGAGGATCCGTTCTCAGCTACTTCACCTTCTCCAGCTCGATGGTGAACGGCAACTGCGGCATCTCGACGTAGGCGAAGAAGCTGTCGGGTGCGCCGGCGGTGAGGTGGCCGCCGAGCTTCTGGAGCGAGGCGACGGCGCCGGCCAGGTCCTTCACGCCGAAGGAGATGTGCTGCACGGAGCCGTCGCCGTGGCGTTCAAGGCCATCGCGCCACGGCGACGGCTCCGTGCAGCACATCTCCTTCGGCG
>JAKFYA010000075.1 GCA_021731095.1 Acidobacteriota bacterium
GCGACCTCGTTCGGGAGCTCCCCGCCGGCCTCAATAATCGTCGCTTCGCCCCTGGGAAAAGCTCGACGCGGGCCGCGCTGGGATGGACGGAAACGCATCGGGTCGCTGGGTATGTCGGACGCCTTACGCACCTGAAGGGCGTGGACCTGCTGGCCGAGGCGTTTCGCCAGGTGGCAAAAACAATGCCCGATGCGCGATTGATGATTGTGGGAGGCGGCGAGCTGGAAGCGAGCATACGATCAGTGCTGGTGGACGAGTTGAGTCGGGGCGTGGTGCACATCGAGCCCGACGTGCCTCATGATCGACTTGCCGACTGGTACCGGGCGATGGACGTCATGGTGATGCCGAGCCGCTACGAGAACTTCTCGAATTCCATCCTCGAAGCCATGGGCTGCGGCACGGCCGTCCTCGCCTCGAACGTCGGCGGCAACAGGATGCTGTCCGACGCGGGCGCGGGTTGGCTCTTTGAGAGCGCATCCGCGTCGTCGCTGGCCACGGATCTTCACCGTATTCTTTCGGATACGTCGGAAACAGCTCGTCGGGGCCGCAAGGCCGCAGAATATGTCCGCGATCGTTTCAGCTGGAAGGTGACCGCCGATCGTCTGGAAGAAATCATCGTGAGCGCACAGATAGGCCAGAACGTATGACCACTCATCAAGGTGTTTTCGAACGACCAGCGACCGTCCAGTACGGTGCGTCCACGGAGGTGCCTCCCGCGGCTCTCGAAGCCGCCTACTACGTGCACATCCTGTACTCGACCATGGCGGGGGATACCGGTTTCACGATTCCCTTTGCAGGACTCGGTTTCCTGATGGCGCTCGCCGGCTACTGTGCGTTCCGCCGTGGGGCGTCGCTCGAGAGCGCCACAAAACTGATCAGGCTGCCAATCGCCTTCGCACTCTCGTTTCTGTTCGTTCGAGTTCTCGCACACGGCGACTCCGTAACCGCAGAGTACGTGAGGGAAGTTCCAGCCTGGATCTGCGGACTCATCGTCGCGCAGTCGCTGGCCCAGCGTCCGGGGTTCGTGCAGCGTTTCCCGATCGCCATGCTCGTCATCGCGTTGCCGTCCCTTCCACACGTTGGGTCGCTCGACATGAGCATATACACGGACAACGGAATCGACGTGTCACGGGTCGGCGGTGGAATGGGCCCGTTGAGGAATCCAAATGGCCTGGCGATCTGGTTTGGGTTCTGCTGCGTCTTTTTCGCAGTGCTTGGGCTCGAGACGCGTCGCTATTCGCTGCGTGTCGCAGCGTGGGTGACGGCCGTGGGATGTCTCTTCGTCCTCGGGTTGACGGTGAGCCGCGGTGGCCTGCTGGCGGTCGCGATTTCAGTCGTGATTGCGTTCCGCCGCATCCTGAATCGTGGGTTCGTGCCCCTGTTGCTGCTGCTCGGGGCAGCCTGGGTGGCGTATTCCATAGGACTATTCGATCGCGCGTCGGCTTCCTATGCGGCCCGGGGCATGGAGGAAACCGGACGCCTGCTGGTGTGGCCTGTCGCAATCGATCACTTTCTCGAGTCACCTTTGGTCGGTTGGAGCGGAGTAAGGATTTTCGTGCCGGCCAAGAATGCGGTGGTCACTCCGCACAATGGTCCCATTTTCATCTGCTTGTCGGCCGGCATCGTGCCATTTCTCCTGTTCATGGCCTACTGCATGAAGAGCGCGGCTAGCGCGTGGCGCGCCTACCGCGCGCAGATCCCGGACGCCTATTTCGTGCTGCCGTTGCTCGTCTACCAATTCATCACGACGCAGACGACCAACGTCTATTTCTTGGACTTTTCGTTCATCGTGACCTTTGCGTGCGCCCTCCAGATCGGGGAGCCGGTGGTGGCACGACTGGATGCCGCCAGACGTCAGGTGCTCGGCCGATATAGGAGTGCGCGGCCGGCGCTACAGATGCCTCAACCCTACAGATCCAGATAGCTGCTGGCACGACCGAGGAAGAAATGTCTTTCCGAAACATGGACGCCGAGTCTCCAGTCCGCAACGCCGGGCAGTGCAGAGTGTTGTTCCTGGTGGGCGAACTGCACACTGGAGGGCTCGAGCGACAGCTCTACTATCTCCTTCGCACTCTGGACCGCAGCAGGTATCAGTCTGCCGTTGCGGTGTGGAACTTTCGCGAGACCGATGTCCACGTGCGCCCCATCCGTGAGCTTGGCGTGCCGATCTATCCGCTGTCCGACGCGCACTCGCGTCTCGAGAAACTCGCGGCGTTTCGCAGACTCGTCAGACAGCTCGACCCGGAGGTCGTTCATTCCTACACGTTCTACACAAACTTTGCGGCCACGTGGGGTACTGTCGGCACGCGAGCGACTGCGGTGGGCTCGGTGCGCAGCGCGTTCGGTTATGCGAAAGAGGACAGCGGGGCCATCGTGGGCCGGCTGAGCGCGCGCTGGCCGGCCTATCAGGTCTTCAACAGCGATTCCGCCGCCCAGTCAGCCCGGCAGTCGCGAAGTGTGTTCTCGCCGAAGTTCCCGCTTGTCGTCAGGAATGGGCTCGATCTGGAGCGATTTCAACCGCGTGCGCTGGCGGACGAGTGGCCTGCGCAGATCCTGGGCATCGGCTACCTGCTGCCGGTCAAGCGGTGGGAACGACTGCTGAGGGCCGCGCGGTACCTCAAGGCGCAGGGCGTGCCCTACCGGATCCGAATTGCGGGCGACGGTCCGCAGAGGTCGAATCTGGAGCAGGCGGCGCTCGAGCTGGGGGTCGCCGACAGCGTCGAGTTTGTGTCCCACAGCGACGACATCCCGGGCTTGCTGGCGCGGTCTTCGTTCCTTGTGCACACCGCAGACAGTGAGGGTTGTCCCAACGCCGTCATGGAGGCGATGGCGTGCGGGCGCGCCGTTGTGGCGACCGACGTGGGCGACATTCCGGCCCTCGTTGACCACGGCGTGACGGGTTTCGTCGTCCCATCACACGATGAGCGAGCCCTCGCCGAGCACATCGTGCGGTTGATCGGCGATCGGGAATTGTGCGTTCGCATGGGCGCGGCCGCAAGGGCGAAGGCCGAGCGCGATTTCGGACTCGACAAGCTCGTGCGAGAAACGCTGAACGCGTACGCGCAGGCCGGCTGGAAGAACGACGAAGGCGATGGCCAGTCGATGGCCGCCCGCATCCCGGCCCCCTGGAAAGTCTAGCGACTCGACGATGATGCAGCCTTGGAAAGTGCCGCACCTGGTCAAAGGGGCGCTGACTTACGTCCCGTTCATCAGCGCATGGCGGTCGCGGCACAATTCAACGGGCGGCTCCGACACGGCCCGCTATTGCTACGCCGTGTGGTTGCGTCACTTGATTGTGCTCAATCAGCACGGCTTTGACGTCCGAGGATCGGTCGTCGCCGAACTCGGGCCCGGCGACAGCATCGGTACTGGACTGGCCGCGCTGTTGTCCGGAGCGTGTCGGTACATCGGGCTCGATCTCGTCGCTTTCTCGGCGAAAGCCGACTTGACCAGTATTGTCCGCGAACTGGAAGAGCTGTACCTCTCGGAGGCGTCTGTTCCAGACCACCACGAATTTCCCGGCGTTCGGCCCCGGTTGGCGTCGTACGACTATCCAGGCCGCCTCATAGACTTGCCGGCGGTGAGCCAAACGGCCGGA
>JAKFYA010000435.1 GCA_021731095.1 Acidobacteriota bacterium
GAAGCGGGCGACCGTCTCCGCACGGTCCGTCCCCGGGACGTCGTCCGGATCGGCCCGTTCTCGATCGAATTCCTCCGCGTCACGCACAGCATTCCCGACTGCGTCGCACTGGTACTGGAGACCCCGGTCGGCACCATCATTCACACCGGCGACTTCAAAATCGATCACACGCCGCTTGACGGTGAACACATTGACCTGCAGCGACTCGCAGAACTGGGGGCTCGCGGGGTGCTGGCGCTGTTTGCCGACAGCACGAACGTCGACCGTCCCGGGGTGAGCGGCTCTGAGGTCGATGTGATCCGTGGCTTCGAAGAAATCTTCACCAGTGCCGAAGGCAAGATCGTGGTCTCGACCTTCTCGTCCAGCATCTACCGCATGCAGGTGTTGGTCGATCTCGCGGCGCAGTTCGACCGCAAGGTGACCTTCGCTGGCCGCAGCATGTTGCAGAACGTCGAGACGGCACAGCGGCTGGGCTATCTCCGCATTCCGGCAGGCGTGCAGATCCGCGACTCGGACATCACCCAGTACCGCCCGGACGACATCCTCTGCCTCACCACCGGTTCGCAGGGCGAGCCCATGGCGGCCCTGCCCCGGATTGCCACGAACGAACACCGGCACATCCGTCTCGGCCAAGACGACACCGTGGTGTTTTCGGCCCGCGCCATCCCCGGCAACGAGA
Source organism: Acidobacteriota bacterium (assembly GCA_021731095.1). GTDB lineage: Bacteria > Acidobacteriota > Vicinamibacteria > Vicinamibacterales > UBA2999 > JAKFYA01. The sequence goes on from JAKFYA010000435.1 coordinate 680, forward strand.
AGGCGATTGCCCGGGTCATGAGTCACATCGCACGACGCGGCGCCACCGTCATCACCGATGCCATGAAACACGTGCACGTATCCGGGCATGCCAGCGAGGAGGAGCTGAAGCTCATCCTCGCGCTGGTGAGGCCCCGCTACTTCGTGCCGGTGCATGGCGAGTATCGCCAGCTGGCGCGCCACGCGCAGCTCGCCACCCGCGTGCTGGCGGGCCGGGGCCACACCGTCCAGGCGCTGCTCGCGGAGGACGGCGACGTCATCCAGTTCGACCGCCAGGGCGGCCGGATCGCCGAACGTGTGCCGACAGGCCGCATCCTCATCGACGTCACGCGCGTCGGCGAAGTGGGCGACGAAGTGCTGCGTGACCGTCGACATCTGGCGGGTGACGGCCTTGTCGTGGCCGTGGTCGTCATCAGCCGGCAGACAGGAACACTGGTCGGCTCGCCTGAGCTCATTCCGAGAGGCTTCGTGATGAGCCCGGACCAGGCCGAGACCCTGCTCCCCGATGCGATAGCCATGCTTGGCGCGCTGGTGGCCGAGGCCAACCCGGAGGTCCGCAGCGACCAGGGGCTCATGACCGATCGCATCCGGACCGAGCTGCGCCGCTACTTCAAGAAACGAACGGGCCGCAGGCCGATGGTGCTGCCGGTCCTGATGGAGATTTGACCGTGACCGAATCGACGGTGCCTCGTCGCATCAGCGAGTTCATCGGGGTGGCGCTGTTTGCCGCCTCCCTGATCTGGCTCATCGCGCTGGTGACCTACGAACCCACCGACCCTGTCTGGTTCTTCACCACCGAGAGCCTGCGCGCACCGGCGAACTTTGCCGGGCGGGTGGGGGCGTTCCTCTCCGAGCTGTCGTTTCAGGTGCTCGGCTATGCGGCCTATCTGCTGCCGCCACTCGTCGGGGTGGCCGGGTGGCACTACTTCTGGTGCCGCGCGCTCGACGCTGTCTATACCAAGGCGCTTGGCGTCCTGCTGCTGATCAGCTCGCTGGCGACGTTTCTCAGCCTCGTCTTCGGCAGCTCGGTCGAAGCCGGAAAGACCTTCCACTTCGGCGGGTCGTTCGGCAACTTCAGCGCCACGGTGATGGCCGACTACTTCGCCCGTCCTGGCGCGGTCATCATTGTGCTCACGGTGCTGGCTCTGGCCACGTTGCTGTCGACCCAGATGTCCCTGGGTCGGATGTTCGCCAGCGCCAGCGATGGATCTCGCCGCGCATCCGCGGCTGGTTTTGCCCGGATCAGCGCCTGGTTCGGCGACCGCCGGCGGGCGGTGACGGCCGCGGCCGCCGAAGCCAAAGCCGCACGGGCCGCCCGCCCGGCCAAGGCACCACGTCCGGCGGCGGCACGCCGCGATGAGGATGAGGATGAGGCCCGACAGGAGCCTCGCTCAGCGACGGCTCCGCGTCCCGCCCCTGTCGTGGCCCGGCGACGCGCGGAGATTGAGCCGCCACTCCCCTTGCCCGAACCGGATCAGGCGCGCCCCCCCCGCCGTCAGGGGGCCTTCACGCTGCCGCCGCTGTCGCTGCTGGACGCACCCAAGGCGGAGGGCAAGATTGACGAACGCGAGCTGATGGACGGCGCCCGCCATCTTGAAGAGAAGTGCCGGGAGTTCGCAGTCGAGGGTCAGGTCGTCCAGATCCATCCTGGCCCGGTAGTCACCACCTTCGAGCTGAAGCCCGATGCGGGCGTCAAGTACAGCAAGATCACGAACCTCGCAGACGACCTGTGTCTGGCCATGCAGGCCGAATCGGTCCTCATCGACCGCATTCCCGGCAAGTCGACGGTCGGCATCCAGATACCGAATCCGCAGCGCGAGGCCATCTCGCTACGCGACATCCTCGAGTCCGATGCCTACCAGAAGTCAGAGTCGAAACTGACGCTGGTGCTCGGCAAGACCATCAACGGCGAGCCCTACGTGACCAACCTCGCCACCATGCCGCATCTGCTGATCGCAGGGTCCACCGGCACGGGCAAGTCCGTGGGCCTCAACGCGATGCTGACGAGCCTGCTGTATCGCGCCACGCCGGACGATGTGCGCCTCATCATGATTGACCCCAAGCGGCTGGAGCTGGGGATGTATGAGGACATTCCGCATCTCCTGACGCCCGTGGTGGTCGACCCGAAGAAGGCCGCCAATGCCCTGCGCTGGGCGGTCCGCGAGATGGAAGAGCGGTACAAGACGCTCGCCGCGGAAGGCGTCCGCAACATCGACCAGTACAACCGGAACATCCGGAACATTCTGGCGGACCCTGACACCGCCAACAACCCGGAGGCCCCCCGCCCCCTGCCCTTCATCGTGGTCGTCATCGACGAACTGGCCGACCTGATGATGGTGGCCAGCAACGAGGTGGAAGAGTCCATCTGCCGACTGGCCCAGATGGCGCGCGCCGTGGGCATCCATCTGATCCTGGCCACGCAGCGCCCGTCGGTGGATGTCATCACGGGCCTCATCAAGGCGAACCTTCCATCGCGCATCTCGTTCCGCGTGTCCTCCAAGGTCGACTCGCGCACCATTCTCGACGCCAATGGCGCCGAGCAGCTGCTCGGGAAGGGCGACATGCTCTTCCTGCCCCCGGCGTCGTCGCGGTGCATCCGCCTGCATGGCCCCTACATCTCGGAACAGGAAAGCGCGCGTCTCGCGAGCTTCCTCCGCAAGCAGGGCAAGCCGGTCTTCGACGACACGGTCACCGCGGACGACGAGAAATCGGGCCCGGCCGGCGTCGAGTACGACAAGGACGAGCTGTATGACGAAGCCGCCCGCATTGTCGTCAACAGCGGCCAGGTCTCCATCTCGTATCTGCAGCGCAAGATGCGCATCGGCTTCAGCCGTGCCGCGCGGCTGGTGGACATGATGGAGGCCGAGGGCATCGTGTCGCCGGGCGCCGGCGGCAAAGCCCGCGAAGTACTGGTG
>JAKFYA010000123.1 GCA_021731095.1 Acidobacteriota bacterium
GGGACCGTGCCGGCGCAGACCTGTCGCGGGACGGACGCCTGGAGGCGTGGGAACTCGCCAACCTCCGGCTGCAGGCTGATGTCGCCGTGCTGTCGGCCTGCGAGACTGCTCGCGGTGGCGACGGTGGCGGCGAGGGTGTGATGGGTCTGTCGTGGTCGCTGTTCGCGGCCGGGGCGTCCACCACGGTCGTCAGCCTCTGGCAGGTCGACTCGGCAAGCACGACCCGGCTGATGCTTGGCTTTCACCGGGCACTGCTGCAGCCCGGCGGCCGCCGGGTGCGCTCCGCGGAAGCCATGCGTCGGGCGGCACGAGCCCTGCTGGCCACGCCTCAGTACCGGCATCCGTTCTACTGGGCCGGCTTCGTCGTGATGGGCGCGCCCTAGCGCCCGGAGCACCGGGCCTGTGCGCCATCGGGCACCGGCTACCGCAGCGCGCCAGACGGCAGCGTGCCACGCAGTCGGGTGACAGTGGAACGGTGCTCAGGAGAGGTCGCGGCCGTGGCCAGCACCGCATCTGCCTCGGACACCAGACCTGACTGCGCCAACAGGATGCCAAGCGTCAGCGGGTCGCCGGCAAGCCGCCGGCGCTGACGGGCGGTCTCCTCAGCCACAGCCGCCGTGACCACTCTGAAGCGCGCCTCTGGCTGCGGTGGAACCGGAACCGTGAGGTCGCCCTCCGGGCGATGCGCCGTCACCTGCCAGCTGTAGGTGAACCCGCGCGCCAGGTCCAGCGGCGGCACCCAGGTGGTGCCGGCGACCTGCCCCTCGGCGACGCCCTGGAATCGGTCGTCATAGACACGGACGGTATAGCCCGTGGCGCCAGGCGTCGCCTGCCACGCGAAGCGCGGCCGCACCTCCAGCACGGCTGTCCCCAGCGGTGCCATAGGCCGGAACATCGCGGCCCTGTCTCCGGCTCCCAGCAGCGTGCCCACCGTGCCTGCGAGCTCAACCGCGTCCGGTGGCAGTTCCAAGCGTCCGTGCGCCAGCACGCGCGCGACCAGCGCCGCCTCTCCGGCCAGACGCGCCTCTCCGTCGGGCCCATCGGACTCTACGGGTACGCGTCCGCCGTCGTCAGACCGGCTGGCTTTCGGCGCCCCGACGCCGGATGCGACCGTCGCTGAGGGCGCGGGTCCGTCGGTCCGGCGGGCAACGGATACCGCCAGCACTACCGCGGCCGCAGCGGCAAAGCCAAGGACCACCAGGCGCGGCCCGCGGGGTCGGGTACCGGCGACCGGGATCGATGCGGCGGCATCAATGGCCACCTGAATCGCCCGCCGGTCGGCCAGATCCTCGGTGCACTGCTCGCATCCGGCCAGATGCTCGTCGGCCGTCTCGCGGTCCACTTCGCCCAGTGTGCCCAGCGCCAGCGCGTCGAGCACGGCCGGCGACAGGTGATCCAGGTCGTCCGGGCCCGGCGTGATGGCCCGGCGCAGACCATCCAGAGCCACGCGGGAGGGATCGTTCGGGGTGCTCACAGGCTCTCCACTCGTGACAGGTGACGGCCAGCGCTGGCAGGTATTACCACCAGACGGCTCACGTCGCCCCTCCATTGATTCGTCGCGCCAACCGGGCGCGTGCCGACTTGCGCAGGTTGATCACCTGCTGACGGGTCACACCCAGCCGTGCCGCGATGGTCAGGTCGTCCAGCGGCAGGCGCGCCCACAGCGTCTCCAGTTCGCGCACCGCCAGCCCCAGCACTTCGGCCACACCTGCCGCCGTCACCACACCGGTCGCCGGCAACATCTGCAACATCGACGCGCCGTCCGCGTCCCGCAGGTTCAGCAGCAGCGCAACGCGCTGTCGCACCGGCAGTTGCGCAATCTCGCCCCAGACCTGACCCAGGGCCTGTCGCTGTTCCAGCACCTCGCCGATCGCTGGCGCCGGGTCCATCACTTCCTCCACCGCGGATGGCCGGTGACGGTCCCGGGACACAGACGCCTGCGCCTCGGCCACGCCCAGCACGACGGCGAGCGCCTCGACCAGCCGGTCCAGCGGCACCGCCTCGCCCACGGCGTCCAGCACAGCCTGCACGAGGCCTGGCAGCGGCTGGGCCACGTCAATTCGCCGAAGGTGCAACCAGCCTCGCGGGTCGTCCAGGAACGCGTCGGCGGCACGCCCACCCGGGCGAGGCGTGTCCGCCTCGTGGCGGGCACACATCCAGACGCCAATGCTGTTGAGGCTCAGCCTGGTCCCGGGGTGATGGGCCACGGCGTAGCGGACACGATTGCGGAAGCGGGTGCGCTCCGGGAAGCGCTGGCGGAGAAAGCCGTAGCAGCCGTTCTCGGCGGCACTGGCCACATAGGCCAGCATGTTCTCGACCGGCTCGCCCTCACCGCGCCAGAGCGACCAGCACTTGCGCACCAGCTTCACGCGGACATCGGCCGCGATGTCCTCGTGGTGCCCCGCTGCTCCGCCTGCCTCACGCAGCCCTCGGGCCACCGCCTCGCGCAGGGTGCGCGCCACGTCGCCACTCAGGAGCGCGTCGAGGGCCGCCGTGGCGGCCTCCTCGCTGGTCGCCTCGAGAAACGGCTGAAGTCTGGGGTCACCGGACTGTGCGCGAAGGGCCGCTGGCATACGGGGTTCCCGAGCATCGTAACCCGCGATGGACCGACGCGAAGGCTCAGTCCCACCGGCGGATTCTTTCTTTTGTGCACTGGTAATACGCTTTCCCGTTCGCGCGTCTTTCTTCGGATGCGTCAGCCGGCGCCATGCCTCGTCGGTCTCTCGGCCAGCGGCATCCCGCTACCCGCCATGCACCCCACCGCGAAGAAGACGGCTACCCCTCGGTAATACGGGCACCACTTCTCCATCAGGTGCTGCAGTATCCGCAGCCACGTCCCGGGGCCTGCGCGGTGCACAAGAGGATTCACGCATGACGAAGGGGTTGCACATGAACTGGAAACGCGTCCGGCAGGCTGCTCTGCTGACGCTCGGGCTGCTCGCCACCGCCGGCACAGCCTTCGCGCAGGGCACGCTGAGCAATCTGGTGGTGACGGGGCTGACACCCGCGTTCGATCCGGCCATCAAGGCCTACAAGGTGCCCAAGCCGTCGAACTGCACGGTCACAATCACCGCCACCCTGGCCAACGCCGCGCACACGATGTACGTCGCGAACAACCAGACGGCCAGCGGGGCCGTGCGACAGGCCTGGGTGTGTGACGGTTCGACCAAGGCCGACATCGTCATCTACAACGGCTGGACCGAGGTCGGGCGCTATACGGTCACGCCAGACGCCACGCTGGTGCCGCCACCGCCTCCGCCTCCCGTCGGCATGGGGAAGCTGTCCTCGCTGGTCATCGCCGGCATCACGCCTGCATTCAGCCCGGACGTGACAACCTATTCACTGGTGCGCACGACGTGTGCGGTACCGGTGACGGCCACACTCGCCAACCCAGCCAACAAACTGAACGTCGCCAACAACGAGACGGCCAGCGGCGCCCTGCGCTACGCCTGGGTCTGCGACGGACAGACCAAGATCAGCGTCGTCATCTACAACGGCTGGACCGAGGTGGGCCGCTACACGGTGAACGTGACCGGTGCGGTGCAGAACCCCGGTGGCGGTGTACCGCCC
>JAKFYA010000249.1 GCA_021731095.1 Acidobacteriota bacterium
CCTACGGGCCACGCGCGGCCGGATCAATCGCGGCAAGCGCTCCCAGCGCGGCCGCGCGTGGCCCGTAGGCCGGCTCATCCTTCCAGCGCCGCACCGCCTCCACCAGCCGTGGCACGGCCGTGGTCACTTTCAGCGTGCCCAGACCGGTGGCCGCGGCCAGGCGCACGCCGAGGTCCTCGGCGCCAAGTCGTTCCACCAGCAGCGCACCAGCCTCTGGCGCCCGCGCCGTCACGAGTGCCGACAGCGCCGCCGTCACCACGCGTGGCTCGGGGTCTGCCGCCAGTCGCTGCAGCAGCGCCAGCCCCTGCTGCGGATCGAAGGTCGCCAGCGCGCTGGCCAACGCCGCACGCACACGCCAGTCGGCATCCGGATCCAGCCCTGACAACGTGGCCAGAAAGATGTCGGCATCCAGGCGAGCGAGCGCCGTCAGGGCCCCCGCGCGAATGAGCGGCTCGCGGTTGGTCAGCAGATCGATGAGCGGCTCCGAGGCGTTCGCCGGACGAATGGCGGCCAGCCCGCGGAGGGCCTCGATACGCAGGGCCAGATCCGCCTGCGCGCTCAGGGCCAGCGCCAGCATCTGCGGCCCGCTTCGCGGATCGGCAATCTCGACCAGCGCCCGGAGCGCCTGCACCACCACAGGACCGGGCGCGTTCTTCGCGTCGACCATCTGCATCAGCGCCGGCACGGCCGATGCGGCCTTCAGGGCGCCAAGACCACGCGCAGCAAAGGCGGGCGCGTACCGCCCGCCGGCACCGAGCAGTTCCAGCAGCGCCGGTGTGGCGCGGACATCACCCACGCGCTGCAGCGCCGCTGCGACCGGCCACCAGCGCGACACCGGCTTGCCGTCCGCATCCAGCGCCACCTGGGCCAGCGCGTCGTACACACCGAGCCGCGCCAGCGCCGACAGCCCGAGCCGCACGGCGTCAGCGGGCGGCGACAAGGTCATCGACACGCCGTCGACGGAGACATCGGACAGCGCGCGTGCCTGGATATGCGCCTTGGCCATGGTGGCAATCGCCGGCGCATCGGCCTTGTCGCCGATGGCGCCCAGCGCCTCGGCCGCACGCCCCTGCACCACAGGGTGCGTGTCGGTCAGCGCAGTGGTCAGAGCCGGTCGCGCAGCCGGGTGACCAATCAGACCCAGCGCAAAGGCCGCCATCTGGCGGACCTCCCACTCCTCATCCGTCAGCAGGGACGACAGTGGCTCTACCGCTTCGGTCAGACCTGTCCGGCCCGCGGCGAGCGCGGCGCGGCGGCGCACGCGCCCTTCCGGGTCGTGCAGCAGACGCAGGATGTCAGAGGGTGGCAACAGCGGCGCCACGGCCGGCGCCGCGGCGGCCGGGGGCGTGTCGACGGTGGCTGTAGTGGAGGGACTCGAGGCGGGATCGCGCAGGATGCGCTGGTCTTCGAGACGCATCATCCACCCGAGCTTCTGCTCCCAGGTGATGGTCGTTGGCTTGACGGGCGCCACGACGACCGGGGCCGTCGCGCAGGCGCCGGTCAGCAGCAGCGTCGAAACGAGGGCCGGGATCCGCACCGCGAGGAGGGATGATAGCATGCAGTTTTTCCCCATGACCTCACGGTACATCGCGGTGGAAGGCCCCATCGGGGCCGGCAAGTCGGCGCTGGCACAACGCCTCGCGGCACGGCTTGACGCCACGGTCGTGCTGGAAGAGACCGAGAACCCGTTTCTCGCAGACTTCTACGCCGGCCGCGCAGGCGCCGCGCTGCAGGCCCAGCTCTTCTACCTGCTGAACCGGCACCGCCAGCAGACCTCCATCCGCCAGGGCGACCTGTTCGCGCAGGCCACCGTCAGCGACTATCTGTTCGACAAGGACAAGATCTTCGCCTACCTCAACCTCGACGATAACGAGCTCTTCATCTACCAGCGGCTGTTCGATCTGCTCGCCCGCGATGTGCCGGCGCCAGACCTGGTGGTCTATCTCCAGACCCCGACCGACCTCCTGCTCCGCCGCATCCGCGAGCGCGCCCGGACCAGTGAGCGCACCCTGCCGGACCCGGATCCGGAGTACGTCCGTGAACTGAACGAGGCGTATCAGCACTTCTTCTTTCACTACAACGCGACGCCGCTGCTGGTCGTGGAAACCTCCGACGTCGACTTCGAGGCCAGCGACGAGGCCCTGGAGGATCTGCTCCGCCAGATCCGGTCCACCAGCCGGGGCACGCAGTACTACGTCCCGCGCCGATAGCCGGCGCCCATATAATGGGTGGTCTATGGCCTGGTTCAAGAAGGCCCGGAAACCGATTGCCACGGCCACCAAGGCCAGTCGGGTACCGGAAGGGCTCTGGGCAAAGTGCCCCGGGTGCAAAGAGGTCATCTACAACAAGGACCTCTCGGCGAATCTGAACGTCTGCCCGAAGTGCAGCTATCACTTCCGGCTGAGCGCGGTGCAGCGCCTGCAGTCCCTGTTCGATGACGAGCAGTGGACCGAGCATCATGCCGGCCTGTCGTCGAACGACCCGCTGCATTTTGCCGACACCAAACCGTACCGCGACCGGCTGCGGGCCACGCAGGCCGCCACCGGCATGAAGGACGGCCTGATCGTGGCGACCGGCCGCATTGCCGGCATCGATACCGTGGTCGCCGCGATGGAGTACAGCTTCATCGGGGGCAGCATGGGCATCGTGGTCGGCGAGAAGCTGGCCCGCGCGGTCGAGATGGGCCTCGAGCGGAAGCAGCCCGTCATCATCGTCTCCTGCTCGGGTGGCGCGCGCATGATGGAAGGCGCGCTGTCGCTGATGCAGATGGCCAAGGTCTCGGCCGCACTGGCGCGCCTCGACCGGGCCCGCCTGCCGTTCATCTCCCTGCTGACAGACCCGACGACGGGCGGCGTCACGGCCAGCTTCGCCATGCTCGGCGACCTGAACATTGCCGAGCCCAACGCGCTCATCGGCTTTGCCGGCCCGCGCGTCATCGAGCAGACCATCCGGCAGAAGCTGCCGCCCGGGTTCCAGCGCAGCGAGTTCCTGCTGTCGCGCGGCATGCTCGACCTGGTCGTGGACCGGCGCGAGCTGAAGGCCACCCTGGCACGCGCCCTGACCTTCATGGGCGCCACGCCGGCTCCAGCCAGCCCCGAATAACCGCGTGACGCACGCGTCGGTGCGCGACCGACTGGCGGCGCTTGAGGTCTTCGGCATCAAGCTCGGCCTGTCCAACATCACCACCCTCTGTGGCGCGCTCGATCATCCCGAGCGTGCCTTCCAGGTGGTGCACGTGGCCGGTACCAACGGCAAGGGCTCGGTGACCGCCATGGTGCAGGCGGCGCTCGAGTCCGCGGGCATCGCCTCGGCACGCTACACCTCGCCCCACCTCATCGATCTGGCCGAACGGTTCGTGATTGGCGGCTCGCCCGTTGATGGCGACACGCTGGAGGCGCGCGGCACCGTCGTGCTCGATGTCGCCGATGCCCTCGTGCGGCGCGGCACGCTGGCCGCGCCGCCCACCTTCTTCGAGGCCACCACGGCACTGGCCTTCGACCTGTTCCGCCATGCGGGCGTGCAGGTGGCCGTCATCGAAGTGGGACTGGGCGGACGCTGGGACGC
>JAKFYA010000159.1 GCA_021731095.1 Acidobacteriota bacterium
ACTCCTAGTCGCGAGCGCCGCGACGGCGACACCGGCGACGATTACGGTTCCTGTGGCGGGCGCGGTGGCATGGGGATAGCCGCCGTTCACAAATCTACGCTGCGCCGTTGCTCAGGAGTTGACACTCACGACGGCAGACATCTGGCTATTTGACAACGACTTGCGGAGGCCTCGCGGCTAGCGAGGGGAGTCGGGTGCAACGACGGGTCAGGCGGCTGGCTCACGCGCGAGGCGCGCCAGGTGCGTACCAATGCTCCAGAACATCGCGATGTTGAGTGCCGCGAGAACAAGTGCGGAGGCCCAGCCGCGAACCTCCGCGCTTTTGTCGGACAGCGCCGAGCCAACAAGCCACATGGAGACGAACGTGGCAACGACGAACTTCCAGCCCACCGTCACGGAGAGCGGGAAGTAGCGATGCAAGAGCTGGCGCCCCTGGGCCCCACCGTTTCTGCCATGCAGGTACACGAGGCCCGCAATCGTGATGAAGAAGGTCATCCATGCTCCGGCCAGAGACCACGTGCTGACGCTCACGACCGGTGTCGTCGCTATGCTGGTGAACTGCAGCCAGTCAAACGTCATGACGGCAAGGAAGTAGCGGAACAACGCGGCCTCCGAGATGCCGCCGACGCGCAGCCGCTCGCGCACGAAGCTGGTGCTCCACAGGTAGCGATGGTCGACTGGCATCCTCTGGCCCCGAGTGACCCTCTCAGCCTCCGTGGACAGTATGACTTCGGTCAGGGGTCGCCGTCCTCCCAAGAATGATCGGTGCGCTACTATCGGAGCCATCGCGCATCGATTCAGCCATGGCGACTGTCGCAGCCCTCGTCCTCGCCGCACTCCTGACCACGATCGCGGCGGTCCATTTCTATTGGGCCGTCGGCGGGCGGTGGGGGGTAAGCCTCGCCATTCCGACGTCGGCCGACGGCCACCACCCGCTGTTTGAGCCGGGCCCGATCGGAACCGCCACCGTTGGCGCGTTGCTGCTCGTTGGGGCTGCTGTCGCGATGGGTCGACTACTGCCGACCTGGCAGGTGGTGTTGTTGCGGCTCATGGCAGTTGTGTTCACCCTGCGGGCGGTCGGTGATTTCCGGTACGTGGGATTCTCGAAGCGCGTCAAGGCGACTCCGTTCGCGTACTGGGACGCGCGGCTCTTCTCTCCGCTGTGCGTGGCCTTAGCCCTTCTTGCAGCGGTTGCCTCGGGTGTGCTCGATGCGCTGTAGTGGGCCTCGCTGCGTGGCCCAGTCGCCGCGTCATCAGCCGCGAGCCTGAACGCGAGCGGAGCCGACAGGGTTCGCCGTACCGGGCAGATCGCAATCGCCGAGGATGATTGCACGCGTTCTTCGTCGGACACGTGATCTCGCGTGGCCGCGGCCTCAAAGCCGCGAGTGGTCGCCCAGTGGCTATTCTGAACCCGTCTACGAACCGCTCAGTTGAAAAATGCGACGGCGCTCAGCGCTCCGTGCGCGAGCAGCCCGAGGCCGCACCCGTTCCAGACGTGCTGGGCGGGCAGGATCCGGGCTGCCCAACGAAGCGTCCACAAGCCCAACGGCAGCCACACCATGGCGCCGGAGATCACGCCGGGCGAGCACGTCGCAGATCCGATCGACGCGACGACGTGCAATGCGCCGTTGCTCGCGACAATGGTTCCGAGCGCCGGCATGACCACGCGCGCTGCCCCAGGCCAGCGCCACTGCACAGCCACGGCGACGCACATCGCCACGAACGCGACGCCGTTCAGCACAACGAACTCTTCGCGCGTGAACGGCACTCCCGATAGCCGGGAGGCCCAGACGGGGAACGACTCCCCGGCCCAGGCCTCCTCGGCCACGTGGAATGCGTAAGTGAGGGGAAACAGCGCCAGAGGCGGCCTTCGGGGCGCCGCCCACCAGGACGCCGAACTGGTCGTCGATTCGAGCGGTCGGCCGCGTGACACCGGCCGAGGATACCAGCCGAGGCCGGGCGTGGCCTTCGTGTCGGGTGCGGCCATGGCGCCGCCATCTCAAATCCCGAGTCGTCGCGATAGGTAGAGCCAGGGCACCGAGCACCCCCGGCACGAGATGGGTACGCGAACGCGTGGTGGCAGATGGTCTTGGGGCTCGCGCTGTTGGTTGCGGCTGGCGTGTCCGCTCGTTGCGTGCCGCCAGGGGCTAGTGCACGTGCGTCTTGAGCCAGGTCGCGATGTCGTCCATGACTGCATCGGGGATGTGGTCGGCCTGGTTGTATTCAGCCGGCGTGCTCTTCCCCTCGCCTGGTAGAAACAGGTGATTCAAGGATGGGTACAGCTTGAACGTCGCCGTGCGATCGTCAAGCGCGCTGCGCCACGCGGCGAAGTTGTCCGGCGTGACCTGATAATCCCGCCCGCCCTGCAACACCAAGATGGGCATCTTTAAGGATGCGGCAACCTCCAGGGGTCGGTACGCTTCGAAGTCCCTCCAGTACGACTCCGGCGCTGCGCGCCGCAGCGACGCGAGGCCCTCATCAACGCTGATCGCACCCGTAGGTTGGAGCGACGCCAGATACGCCAGCTGTTGCCGCGCAAGCTCCCAAAACGGGAGCGCCGCACCCGCCAGGATCACGACGCCCGCGATGTCCGGATCCGCTCGAGCGATGCGCGGCGCCAGCGTACCGCCCAGGCTATGACCGACCACGAACACGGGGCGACCACGGGTCGCGTCGTGTGTCTTCAATAGAGCCACCGCCGCCACGGCGTCGTCGATCACTTCCTCCTGCACAGTCAGGTTCGGAATCGACGGCATCTTCGCCCCATGCTCACGAGTGCGTTTCACATAGCGCAGCACCGCAATCTGGCGATTCGCGAGCCCCCACGCCAGGTCTCTCAAGGGCGTGTTGGGCCCGACGGTTCCGTCACGGTCGTTCGGACCAGAGCCGTGCACCAGTGCCATCGAGGCAACGACCTGATCCGTTGGCGCCGACAGCGTACCCGGCAACGCGAACTGTCCGGTGCCCACCGTGACGGGGTGCTCGTTGAAGCGACTACCGGGCGGTGGCGACGCTGGGGGCGCAGCAGCCACGGGGCGCGGCACGAACCGCAGTCCCGCGATCTTCGACTCGGCGTCGAGCGCGACGATGGCGTTTAACGCCGTACGTTCGAACTGACAGCCAAGCGTCACGGCCGTGACGCCGCCACCCGCCGTCTGGGACCGCTCATCAATAATCGACTTGAAAGCGCCCGTCTGCTGGAGCAGGGTCTTCCACACTTCCTGCAGCTTCTGGGCAGGCAGCGCGGCTGCCATCTGCGCGTTAAATTCTCTGGTGACTGCCTCGAACTGCTCCTTGACGATCGACTCCATCACCCGCTTGGCGTGGTCGATCGCTGGTGCATCTTGTGCCCGCGCCGGCGCCGCTATCAGGAGCATTGCAGCAACGCCCACGTAAAACCACGAAAGCCGTCGAGTCACGACAGAATCCTTTCTGCTCTCGCGAGGAGAGAGCGCGCCGAAACCGAATTCGTGCGGGGGGTGCCTCGGAATTCAGGACGAATTGAGCCTACCTCGGCGGAAGGTTACCGCAGCTCCGTCCGTCAAAGAATGGAAAGTCGCGAT
>JAKFYA010000213.1 GCA_021731095.1 Acidobacteriota bacterium
CATCTCGCCCGCCTGCACATCAAAGCTGACGCCATCCACGGCCCGGACCACCGACGAGGGTGCAAGGAATCCCTCGCGCCGGGTGAAGTGCTTCACCAGATTGCGGACCTGCAGAAGGGGCGCTTCCGTCGGACGTGCAGACGCTGGCGTGCCCATCATCGTGCGCCAGCAGGCGTGCGGCCCGGAACGGCGGCCAGCAATCGCCTGGTGTACTCGTGGGCCGGGTGACGCAGGATGTCCCGGACGGCACTTTCCTCCACCAGCGCTCCCTGATACATCACGGCCACGCGGTCGGCGACCTCGGCAATGACGCCGAAGTCGTGGGTGATGAGCAGCAGAGCGAGGCCGAATCTGGCCTGCAGGTCCCGCAGCAGGTCGAGCACCTGTGCCTGAATCGTGACGTCAAGGGCCGTGGTGGGCTCGTCGGCAATGACAAGTGGTGGACGGCAGGCCAGCGCGATGGCCATGACGACCCGCTGCCGCATGCCGCCGGAGAGCTGATGCGGGTAGTCCTGCGACGCACGCGCCGGATTCGGTATGCGCACGGCATCCAGGGCCTCCACGGCACGCTGATGCGCCGCGCGGCCACTCGCAAGTCCATGGACCGTGAGGGCCTCGGCGACCTGGTCTCCGATGCGCATCACCGGATTCAGCGCAGTCATCGGCTCCTGGAAGACCATCCCGATCCGTTGCCCGCGGACGTGTCGCATGTCGGACTCGGAGAGGCCGAGCAGATCCTCACCGTTCAACCGGATGGCGCCGCCGAGCATGCGACCGCCGGGTGGCAGCAGACGGAGGATCGAGAGTGCCGTGAGGGATTTGCCGCTGCCAGACTCCCCGACGAGCCCCAGGGTTTCGCCAGGACTGATCCGAAAGCTGACGTCATCGACGGCAGGCCGGGTGCCCCCGTCGAAGCCAACTCGCAGGTGCTCGACCTCGAGCAGGGGCGGTGTCATCGGCGCGGGGCTACGACTCCCGGTGCTCGCCGAAGGCCCGACGCATCGTGTCGGCGACCTCGCCCAACGTGGCGTGCTTCTCCACGGCGGCGATGATCGGCGGCACGAGATTGCCCCCGTTTCTGGCGGCAAACTCGACCGCACCCAGCGCCGCCTGCGTGTCGGTCTGGCTGCGCCCGGCTCTCACCGCGCGCACGCGGTCGGCCTGTTCACGCTCGATGACCGGATCGACACGGAACACCTCGGGACGGATCTTCTCTTTGGTGACGTATTTGTTGACGCCGACGACGATGGACTCTCCGGCATCAATCGACTGCTGTGCCGTGTAAGCCGAGTCCTGGATCATCCGCTGGATGACGCCGTTCTCGATGGCCGTCAGCGTGCCACCCTGAGCGTCGATCTCTGCGAGCAGCGCGGTGGCCTGGGCCTCGATCTCGCTGGTCATGGCCTCGATGGCGTAGGAGCCACCCAGCGGGTCGACGATGTCAGCAACGCCGCTCTCGTGCAGGATGACCTGCTGCGTCCGCAGCGCCAGCGTGGCCGAGGCCTCGGTCGGAAGAGCCAGCGCCTCATCGCGACCGTTGCAGTGCAGGGACTGCGTGCCGCCCAGCACCGCCGCCAGGGCCTGCATGGTGACGCGGATGACGTTGTTGTCGCTCTGCTGTGCGGTGAGCGTGCTGCCGGCGGTCTGCGTGTGGAAGCGCAGTTGCAGCGCCTTCATGTTGGTCGCGCCAAAGCGCTCCTTCATGATGCGCGCCCACATGCGCCGCGCCGCGCGGAACTTGGCGACCTCTTCGAGGAAGTTGTTGTGTGCGTTGAAGAAGAACGACAGACGCTGGCCGAACGAATTGACATCCAGCCCCGTGTCCACCGCCGCCTGCACGTAGGCGACGGCGTTGGCCAGCGTGAACGCCACTTCCTGCACCGCCGTCGAGCCAGCCTCACGAATGTGGTAGCCACTGATGGAGATCGTGTTCCACTTCGGAATCTCCTGCTCACAGAACGCGAAGATGTCCGTGATGATCCGGAGCGAGGCGCGCGGCGGGTAGATGTAGGTGCCGCGGGCGACATATTCCTTGAGCACGTCGTTCTGGATGGTGCCCGAGAGCGACGAGAGCGGCGCCCCCTGCCGCTTGGCAACGGCGACATACAGGGACAGCAGGATGATGGCCGTGGCATTGATCGTCATCGAGGTCGACACCGACTGGAGCGGGATGCTGTCGAACAGCACCGCCATGTCCTCCACCGAGTCGATGGCCACGCCCACGCGGCCAACCTCGCCCGCTGCCAGCGGGTGATCAGAGTCGTAGCCAATCTGGGTCGGCAGGTCGAAGGCCACGCTGAGTCCACTGACACCTTGTGACAGCAGATAGCGATAGCGGCTGTTGGACTCGGCGGCAGTGGCGAAGCCGGCGTACTGTCGCATGGTCCAGGGTCGACCCCGGTACATCGTGGGCTGGATGCCTCGCGTGAACGGGAAAGCTCCGGGTGCGCCGAGGTCGACGGCTGGGTCGAAACCGGCCAGATCGGCGGCGGTGAATACGGGCTTGTCGTTCTGGGTCGTCATGATGGGTTCTTGGCCTGAGATATTACTTCAACCACTTGCGGCTCAGGACGTTGACACCCCTTGAGTGCGTCCATAGAATGCGGGCACCCGGACGGTCCGCGTCGTGCCGTGTCGGAAGGAGCGCGAATGGATGATGTCGTGCAGCAACTGGCCCGCGAGCTCGCGGAGGCGATCGCCGCAGCGGTGGCTGACAGCGCCAGGGTGGACGCCTGTCGGGCCAGGGCGAACGAGGCAGGATTCGAGCTTCGTGTGACGCTTGAGGCGGTGGCCGGCTTCACCGAACGCGCGACCGGCGCAGCGGCCATTCGCATTTCGACGCCTGCCCGGACGCTGCCGCCGAAGCGCCACTTCAATCTGAACGCGACCGATCGGCGTTTCCTGCGCTCCCTGCGGATTGCCCCTGACGAAACGCAGGACGCCGTCGACTAGACGGCGTCCCGGATGATCAGCGCGCCTGACCCTGGCGGGCCACTGCGTCTGCCGCTTTCTGCACGGCGTCAGCATCGCCGAGGTAGTACTTCCTGAGTGGCCTGAGCTGGGCGTCCAGCTCGTAGACCAGCGGGATTCCGGTGGGAATGTTCAGCTCGACAATGTCAGCTTCGGACATGCCGTCCAGATGCTTCACGAGTGCCCGGAGGCTGTTGCCATGGGCGGCAATCAGCACCCGCTGCCCGCTTCGCACGGTGGGCGCAATGGTCTCTTCCCAGTACGGCAGGAAGCGCGCGACCGTGTCCTTCAGGGACTCGGTGAGGGGGAGGGCGTCTGCCGGCAGGCCGGCGTAGCGCCGGTCCTGCGACGGGTGTCTCGGGTCGTCGGCAGTCAGCGGCGGCGGCGGCGTGTCGTAGCTCCGCCGCCACACTTTGACCATCGCGTCTCCGTGCGCCGCGGCCGTCTCGGCCTTGTTCAGCCCTTGCAGAGCGCCATAGTGGCGTTCATTCAGGCGCCACGTGCGTTCAACCGGCAACCACAGTCGATCCATCTCGTCCAGCGCCAGCCAGAGGGTGCGGATAGCGCGTTTGAGCACCGAGCTGTAGG
>JAKFYA010000044.1 GCA_021731095.1 Acidobacteriota bacterium
CATCGGATCTACTGGGGTCCACTTAAGGGCCCGATGGAATGGTCACTCAAGACGTGGCTCGCGCCCTGGGCATACGTGGCGTCCGTGGCCTATCACGACTTGTTCTGGTACCCGCGATTCGCGAAGGACAAGATGCAGAGCGTGCTCGGCAGTGACTGGGCGCGTCTCTTTGCCAACTGGGGCCGCGTTGTTGCCGATGCACAAGGCCGTGGCTTCCCGGAAGTGGGTCCACAGAGCCTTGACCTCACCCGTCACGGAATCAAACACATGCTCGAAGGCCTGCGGCTCGTGGGGATGGCCGTTGCCGAGTCACCGGAACTGAAGCCTCGAGGGCGTGCGGCTCGCGTCACACCTCACTGACGACGCGCCTAGACTTCATGACCGACTGGCTGCTCACCAGGAAGGCCCGGCCCGACGCAAAGTATCGCTTGATCTGCATACCGAACGCCGGTGCAGGGATGATGGTGTTCTGGAATTGGGCCGACGCTCTGCCTTTCGCCGAGGTTTCTCTGGCACATTTGCCCGGCAGGGATGACCGCAGGGACGAGCCGATCGCAGCGTCTATTCATGATGTCGCGGACCAACTGGCAACCGCGCTGACAACCTTGCGGCCGCTGCCGATCGTCTTGTTTGGCCACAGCATGGGTGCGCTGATTGCATTTGAAGTGGCTCGGCGGCTGAAGTCTCTGCCTGCTCCGCCTGTCGCAGGACTGGTTGTGTCAGGTCGACGGGGCCCTCGAACGCCGCGCAGATTCCCGCCGCTCGCCCATCTTCCGGAGGATGCCTTCGTCGACGAGGTGCAGCGTCGGTACGGCGCCCTTCCCGACGTCATCCTCCAGGATGATGATTTGCGATCAATGTTCCTGCCGACTCTTCGTGCCGACATGCACATGGTCGACGCGTATGAGCCAGGGGGCAGTGGCACGTTGTCCTGTCCGATCTTCGCGTACGGTGGGACCGATGATGCCCAGACGTCGGAGACTGAACTCACGGCCTGGCGTGGTGAAACGTCAGGGACGTATGCACGCCGCTGGTTCGATGGTGGACACTTCTTCCTCGACAGCGCCCGCGCGGCAGTGCTGACAGCGTTGCGGCAGGACCTTGATTCGTTGTTCGGCATTCCAGGGGCGCCGCGGTGAGCGTTCGCGACCGCACCTGTCTCGTCACAGGGGCATCAAGCGGGATCGGCCTTGAGACAGCCAGAGGCCTGGCTCAACTCGGTGCTCACGTGCTAATGCTAGGACGCAGCACAGCGAAGCTCAATTCGGCCGTGCGGGACATCCGACAGTCGACTGGCAGCGAACAGCTGACACCGATCACATGCGACCTTGGTTCCCAGCGTGCCATTCGCAACGCCGCCGGCGACATCGCCAGATTGCACCCGCATCTGCACGTACTGGTGAACAACGCGGGGGTCTACACGAGGTCGCGCTCGGTCACCGAGGACGGCGTCGAGACCCAGTTGGCCGTCAACCATCTTGGCCCATTCCTGCTGACGCACTTGCTACTGGAGGCTCTGCGTGCGGCAGGAGCAGCGCGGATCGTCAACGTGGCCTCACAGGTCGAGGGGTCAGGACGCATCGCGTTCGACGATATCAATGGCGAAAAGCATTATGACTCCCTCGCCGCGTACTGCCAGACGAAGCTGGCGAATGTCTTGTTTACCTACGAACTGGCGCGGCGGCTCGAGGGGAGTGACGTCACTGTCAACTGTCTGCACCCAGGCGTTGTCGCGACCAAGCTTCTAAACGATTTTTCCGGTCGACCACGCGCGTTCCAGGTGGTTGACCGACTCCGCTATATCGGACCAGCTGTGGGTGCCGAAACCAGCGTCTTCCTTGCGTCCTCGTCTGAGGTGGAGGGCGTAACCGGACGCTACTACCGATCGTCCCGCGTCGCGGAAAGTTCCCTAGCCTCGCGGGACGTGGGCCTCCAGCGGCGGCTGTGGAACCTCAGTTGCCAACTGACGGGCCTCACGAACTGCTGACGGCTGCATGGCCGCATGAGCGGCGCGATCTTTCGCAATCGCTTCGCTGATACGCGACGCGAGAACCCGCACGTTGGGTTCCTTCACGATACTGAAGTGCGATCCGGCAGCCGGATAGACGTCGACGTAGCGAGTGAGTTGTCGCCAGATCGCTTCCGGGTCGTTCAGCCACGTCAGCGGGTGCGTTGGCGCCGTGAAGACCGAGACGAGACCGTCATAGCTCCGAGGGGTATACCTCTTCACCGCCCTAAAATGCGTGGCGGCAAAGTGTTCCCACGCGGGCGCACGCTGTGGAAAATCCACCACATCGCGTACTCCTTCCTCCTTCGCCGGCCCCGGCGCTAAACGTCGTACCCAACCCTTCGCTTTGTGTCGAGACCGTGCCGCAATCTGTGACGGGCTGGTCATCAACAGATCCTCTCGAACCCATGCCGGCAGGTTGCTGACTTGACGAATGAACCTCGTAACGACCGACGGACGGTTGATGACCTCGACGTTCAAGGGCGCACTGTCGATGATCGCCAGCAATGCCACCCTGTCTCCGCTCGCCTTCAGTTGCTGGGCCATTTCAAACGCCAGTGTCCCTCCAGAGGACCAGCCGCACAGGTAGTACGGGCCACTAGGTTGCGTCAACCTCAGCTCCGACAGATACGCCGCCGCCGTCGCCTCGAGTGACGCGTACATCTCGTCGACCCCAGCGCCAAGAACTGCCTGCAGCCCAAGCACCGACTGATTTGGGGCCAGGTGCGCAGCGATGTCCCGATATTCCAGCACGTCGCCGCTCAGCGAGTGCACACAGACCAATGGTGCGGTCGAACCTTCCTTGATGGATACGACCGCGGACCACTTCGGACTCTCGCCGCCGCCCTGGAGTGAATCAATTGTGCGCGCCAGATCGGTAACCGTCGGCGTATCGATCAGCGTCGCCAGGGGCAGAGCAATCCCGTACTTGGATTCGATCTGAGCAAAGAGGCGCAGAGCGGCCAGCGAATGGCCGCCGACCTCAAAGAAGCTCTCGCGGGCGCCCACCGAGGCCAGACCGAGAACTTCCTGCCACATTCTCGCAATCTCTCGTTCCGTCTCCGATTCCGGCATCGCATCCGCTGAGACCGTGCGAACCGCCGACTCGGGGGACGGAAGTGCGGCTCGGTCCACCTTTCCGTTCGACGTCAACGGAAGTGCATCCAGCGTGATGAACACGGCTGGAACCATGTACGGCGGGACTGCAGTTCCGAGATGCCGTCGCCACGTCTGGACGAGATCACCTTCGCCAGCTTCAGCCGGCGCCGCTCCGGGAATCGCCTTACCCGGAACGCCAGGAGAGGCCTGCGGGACTACGTATGCGATCAGACGCTTGTCTTCCTGCGGGCCATCAGCGGCGATCACGACGGTGTCTAGAATCGAGTCATGGCTCCGCAGAACACTCTCAATCTCTCCGAGCTCGATTCGGAATCCGCGGATCTTGACCTGATGGTCGATCCGGCCAAGGTACTCAATGTCGCCGTTCGGCAGGCGTTTCGCAAGATCGCCAGAGCGATAG
>JAKFYA010000467.1 GCA_021731095.1 Acidobacteriota bacterium
CGAGGTGGCGCTCGGCCAACGCGCAAGCCAGTACTCCAGCCCCAGATTGCAGATCCCCGCGGCCGCATCGGACGCTTCCTGCGG
This sequence comes from Acidobacteriota bacterium, assembly GCA_021731095.1. Classification (GTDB taxonomy): domain Bacteria; phylum Acidobacteriota; class Vicinamibacteria; order Vicinamibacterales; family UBA2999; genus JAKFYA01. The sequence goes on from JAKFYA010000467.1 coordinate 85, forward strand.
CGTGAACGGTCGCGACTGGACGGAGCACCCCGCGAGGAGCGTGTTCGCGAGGAACGCGAGCTCACGACTGCGCGTGAAGTATGCGGTCTCGTGCGAGTCGCGGACGTACGCCATAAGCCGCCGCAAGCGCGAGAGCTTGGCGGCCTGCGGGGCGGCGTCCTCGGCGTCGAGCAGCGCGCGCGGCCGCTCCGGCATCAGGCCTGCCTCGGTCAGGAGTTCCATGACCGCTTCGAGCGATTCGAGGACGTCGGTCGCGTGCGCGGGGACATCGCTCGCGTGCGACGCTGCGGACGGCGATGTCGGCGCCGGCGATTCCAGTGTGCGTTCCGGTGATCGCGCGGTCTCGCTCGACGATTCCGGCGCCTCGTCCGCCGCTCGAAAGTATGCCGTGAGGATGGAATTGACCTCGGTCGACACCGTCAGCGACGCTCCTGATCGCGTGTGTTTCCGCTGTCGCGCCATCTCGAGGAAGGCGCGCGCGTCGGCGGGCGTCGCGTAGCCTTGCTGTGATCGCCGGCGCTCCCGCTCGATCGCGACGTCGTGGAGGCGCTGCTCCGGTGCCAGCAGCAGAGCGTCCAGGCCGTCGCTCTCGGACCCGGAGTCGGAGAGGCGCCGGCACCCCTGCATCACGGCGTGAAAGTAGTTGGTGTGTTCGACTTCGAGCGCGATCAGCAGCGGGACTATCGCGTCCCACGCGTAGGCTCGTCGCGTACGGACGATGTAGCCGCCCACTTCCCACTCGAGGCATTCTCCATTCGAATCGTGCACCGGCGCGTCGTCGGCATTCATCGAATCTCCTTCACGCATCGCCTCGTGACGATCCATCGTCTCGTCATCACTCTGGGCGATTGGTTCGAAGATGCCAGGGTCGAACACACGCACGTAGCGGGAAAGGCCGACGATCACCAGATCCTTGTCGAGGGTGGCGACCGTTCGTGCCGCCACCGAGTGTCCGGCGTCCACCAGCACTTCGAGCCATTCGCCGAATCGATCGACGTCGAACTGCTCGTCGCGTCCAGGCCGCGCGTGACGCCATAGATCGAGGTCGAGCAGGGAGGTGAGCTGCGCGGGCGTCGCCGACAGGACGAGCTCGCCGCACGCATCGAGTCCGCGGTACCGAATAAGCTGATGCAGCGTCTCCGGAGGGAGGTGCGGCACGACGCGCGCGAGGAATGGCGTATCCAGCAATCGCGCGAGTCGATGTTCGACCGAGCCGCCGTCGCGGGGCGACGTATCGCGGTTCGTGATTTTGGACATGGGCCCTGATACCGGTCCTAGCATCCCACAAACAGTCTTGAAGAATGAGCCGGCGTCACCTCTCAATGCGCGGAGCGACATTCTCGACTGTCACCCGCGGATAGCCGTGGTGCGGGGAAGTGGCGTTACGATGTCGACATGCCGCACTCTTCGTGGAACGAAGGCTACGCCTCGGGGGATCCGTTGCCCTGGGATACCGGCACGCCCGACCCACTGCTCGTCGAGACGGTCGAGTCGCGCGTCATCGCGCCAGGACGCACGCTGGAAATCGGCTGCGGCACCGGTACCAACGCGATCTACCTCGCGCAGCATGGTTTCGACGTGCTGGGCGTGGACATCTCCGAAGTCGCCATCGACAAGGCGCGGGCCAAGGCGGAGGGACGCTGTCGCTTCGAGGTCGTCGACTTCCTCACAGCCGAGCCGGCCGGCGGTCCGTTCGCATTCGTGTTCGACCGGGGCTGCTTTCACGTCTTCGATGACGAGGGCGACCGAGCCCGCTTTGCGCAGAGAGTGGCGGCCCACCTCGTCGAGCACGGCTTGTGGCTGAGCCTGATCGGCAGCACCGAGGGCGCGCCGCGCGATGAAGGTCCGCCGCGACGGAGCGCGCGCGACGTGGTGAAGGCGATCGAGCCGTCTCTGGAAATCGTGCAGCTGCGATCGACGGAGTTCACTGTCTCGGAGGAGCGATTGAAGGCGTGGCTCTGCCTGTCGCGCAAGCGCGCGATTCCCGCTCAGCCCTCAACTCGTCGATAAATGTCTGGCGCCAGCGTCACCGGTCGCGCCCGCAATGCCGAGTGACGACGACGCTCGCGAGCCGGGACCGGGCGAATCTCGGTAACATTCCCCTCGTGCCGGGTCGAGCCGGGCCGCGTGTTCGATTGGCGCCGCGAACCTCGACGGTGTCCCGGATGGGCGCCGTTCGAGGAAAGAACGCGAGTCGATCAAAAGTGATGATCCCGTTCGCTGGCGTTCGACTGACATGACGGCGCTCGAACAGCTTCTCGGCCTGTTCATCGCCGCGGTAATCCTGGCGGGGCTCGCGCGGCGTGTCGGAGCGCCCTATCCGGTGTTTCTAGCGCTCGGCGGTGCGCTGCTCGCCTTTCTTCCAACCGCGCCGTCCTTCACGATTCCTCCTGAGCTCGCGCTGGCGCTGTTTGTCGCCCCCGTACTGCTCGACGCGGCGTACGACGCGTCGCCGCGAGACCTCAAGGACAATTGGGCCCCGGTCACGGCGCTGGTCGTCTTCGCGGTCGGACTCACCACCGTCGCCGTCGCCGTCGTCGCGCGCGCAATCATTCCTTCGATGCCGTGGGCGCCGGCGATTGCGCTCGGCGCCGTGGTCGCGCCTCCCGACGCCGTCGCCGCTACCGCCGTGCTCCGGCCGTTGCGACCGCCTCATCGCCTGCTGACGATCCTGGAAGGCGAGAGCCTGCTGAACGACGCGAGCGCACTCCTGATCTTCCGACTGGCGGTCGGGGCTGTGGACACCAACGGGTTCTCGATCGGCGCCGTTGCTCCGGTGTTTCTTCTCGCGATCGGCGGCAGCCTCGTGGTCGGTCCGGCGCTCGGATGGCTCACCTTGCAAACGCTCGGTCGCGTGCGGCACATCCCGACGGCGATCATTCTTCAGTTCGTCACAACCTTCGGTGTGTGGCTACTCGCCGAGCATCTCGGGCTGTCGGCGGTGTTGACGATGGTGTGCTACGCGGTGATGGTGGCGCGGACTGCGCCGGCGAGCACTCCGGCGCGGACACGGATTCCGACCTACGCAGTGTGGGAAACGGTCGTGTTCGCGTTGAACATCCTGGCGTTCATCTTCATCGGCCTGCAGATTCGACCTATCCTCGAGAGCCCCGACGCAGCGGACCGCGCACGATACTTCGCTGTCGCCGGCGCGGTCCTCCTGACAGTCATTGTGGTGCGTCTCCTCTGGCACATGGCGTTCAACGCGGCTGTCAGATGGCGAGATCGCCGCTTCGGGTTCCGTCCGCCGCGCCCGATGCTTCGCCCTACCGTTGGCAGCGGCTTGATCATTTCGTGGGCCGGCATGCGCGGAATCGTTTCGCTCGCGGCGGCCATGGCGATCCCTTCCGGTTTCCCCTATCGGGACCTGATCGTTCTCACCGCATTCGCCGTCGTGCTCGGCACGCTGGTGATTCAGGGTCTGACGCTCAAGCCGCTC
>JAKFYA010000478.1 GCA_021731095.1 Acidobacteriota bacterium
CGCAGTCAGCACCCCGACGAACACACCATGGTCGTGCCGCAGCAGCAGCGCCACGGCCGTGATGACCGCCAGCAGGGCGCGGCGCCCCCGCGTCGGCGATTCGAGAAACCGCCAGAGCACCGGGACGGCCACCGCGTACACAGCCAGCTTCGCGTAGCTGTAGAGGCGGGGCTGCAGGGCGGCCTGGAACAGGGCGGCCATGACACCGATCACCGCCGAACCGGACAGGCGTCTGGCGCACAGATAGGTCAGCGCCGTGGCCAGTGCCAGCAGCGCGCAGCAGAACGCCATCTCCGACCAGACGCCCGGCCCGAGCCAGCGCTGGGTAAGCGCCGAGAGTGCGAAGGTGAGCGGGGCGCCCGGGTCCACGAAGTCCCGGTCTGGCAGATCGCCGTAGAGCATCTGCCAGCCGCGCACCAGATAGAAGAAGTGGTCGTCGACCAGCCCGCCCATGCTGCCATCGGGGTCATTGAAGCGGAAGAGCCACGACCAGACCAGCAGCAGCGCCGGGACGACACCAGCCGTCCAGACGGTCAGCACTCGCCTAGACATCGATGAGGGGGCAGCCGGCAGCCTCGGCGGCCGCAATGGCATCCAGCGTCTCCGGCGAGTCTTCGTCGGACCCGCGGCGGCGCCGCATGGGCCTGAACGCCTGCTCGGCGGTGCAGCCGGGAATCTCCGGTGCCAGATCGTTCCGCAGGAAGAACGCGTTCACGCCGTAGTCTTCGCACAGTACCAGCCGATAGCCCTTGCGCTCGGCCACCTTGGTCATGGCCGCCAGCGACGCCCCGACATAGCTCTTCGGCGCCGTGCGCGGGCGCGGTCCATTCGGCAACGTGACCGCCCGGGTGGGACCGAACAGCGCGTTGTACTCGCAGACAATCAGCCGCGGTCGCACGACCCGGGGAATCTCGAGAGCATCGAACAGCCAGTAGTCGATGCTGTCGACGTCGATGGACAGCAGGTCCACCTCCACGCCCAGCTTCGCCTGCTTGATGAGCGAGTTGATGTTGTCGGTGCTGGCCGCCTTGTTGAGCACCTGCACGCCGGGGTTGTGCCGGAAGGTGCTGGCCGCCACCGCGGCGCTGCGCTCGCCCGCCTCCACCATCAGCCCCGACCAGCCCAGGTCCTCAGCCAGCACGGCCGAATTGCCGCCGCTGCCGCCCGAACCGACCTCGACGAACGTCCGGCTTCCCACACCCGTCGCATCAAGCAGCGCCAGGATGATTCCGTCTTCCTCATTCTGCGACCGGAGGCGGAACCGCCGGGCGCGAATGCTGGCCGTGGTCGTCAGACCCGAGCGCGACTCGAAGTAGCGCATGCGCAACAGCGCCGACACCTGCAGGCGGAAGATCGACCGCCACTTGCCGTCCTGCTTGTGGGCGTCGAGCAGCGTGGTCAGCGACTCCTGCGTCCGACGCATGTCCTCGGTCAGGGCCGTCAGCCGGCGGATGTCCTTCCGCAGTTGTGCCACTTCCCCTCGCAGCTCCGCGATCTCGCCCGTGCCACGCCGTGCCGTCTTGCCCTCGGCAGCGCGCGATGAGGCTGCGCCACCCGTCTCCCTGCTCATGACCACGTGTCTCCGTTCACAGAATACGTCACAGCCACGCCCGCTACCGGAAGCAGGGCCACTGGTGGAGGGGATACTCGCCCGTCTGCACCACGCCGCGATGTGCCAGCAGGCGCACCGGTTCATCCAGCCCGATGTCGAAGTCTCCGACGATCCGGTACCGCGTGGCGAGGTAGGCGTCGATCCGCGGGAAGTCCTTCCGGAAGCCTTCGTAGTCCTTGCCGCCAGGCATGACGGCCACCGGTACGTGCTGTGTCTCAAGGCGCTCGATGGCCAGTTTCTGATCGGCCACGGAGGTGAAGAAGCTGGGCCTGAGATCACCATGTCCACCGGCAAAGGGGCGCTGGGCCAGCGCCGGCACCTGCGGCAGATAGAGCGACACGAACACACGGGCATCCGGCGCGGTGCAGTCACGCAGGTAGAACGCCAGTTGCACGGCGCCGGGGTCATCCCGCCTGGCCCACGTCTCGAGCGGCCAGGTCTGGATGCGACTGGTGATCGTGTTGAACCGGTCATACCAGCCAAGCGGACGCTCGGTCATGGCATCCAGATCCAGCCGGTTCCACACACTCGGAAACGTGATGAACCAGGTGCCGCCCAGCACGACCACCGCGAGCAGCGCGGCCACGGCACGCCCCGCCATCGGCACGCGCACCGGCCCTTCGCGGCGTGTGACGACGCCGTCGCGGGCCATGGTCCAGCACGCGCGCAGCATGAACGCGCACGACAGGGCGACGGTCACCGACACATCGCCGAAACGGCTCGACAGGCGGCCGCGCAGGAATCCGGCCACCAGCACGGCGCCGAGCGCTGCCAGCACCAGCATCTTCCGCCTGGCGTGCGGCCAGTCGGCGCGGAAGCCATTGGCCGAGAGCGGCAGCAGACCGGCTGTCAGGAACGGCAGCGCCACGGCCAGCCAGAAGAGCCACGGCTCGTAATTCCTGATCGCCTGCGTGAATACGCCGTCCTGCCACCAGTCCGGGTCTTCAATGGGTGGATCATCTTCGGGTCTCGGCTCACTGGCGAAGTACGGCAGCACCAGGGGCGCGCGGGCACGATCGCGCTGGGCCCAGGACTGGGCCGTCACGACATGGGTCACCACGCCGCCGTGCATCTGCAGAAAGACCAGGTACGGCGACAGCAGCAGCACGACGGCCAGCGTGTAGAACGCGGCCTGCCGGAGCCGTGCCCGTACGGACTGGTCTGGCAGCAGGGCGATGGCCACGAAGCTGGCAAAGCCCACAAAGGCCCCATGGTCATGGCGCAGCAGGAGGGCCACGGCCGTCGCGGCAGCCAGCGCCAGCCGTCGGCCGGCTGTCGGTCGGTCGATGAAGCGCCAGATGAGGGGAATGGCCGCGGCGTAGACCAGCACTTTCGGGTAGTTGTAGTAGCGCGGATGCAGCGTGATCTGGATGAGCGCCGCCAGAAGCGCCATCACGGTGGAGCCCGTCACCATGCGCGCGGCCACGAAGGTCAGCGTGGAGGCCAGCGACAGGGCTCCGACGGTGAACGCCATCTCGGACCAGGCCCCACGGCCGAGCACCACCTGTACCAGCGCCTGCACGGCAAAGGTCAATGGCGCGCCCGGATCCACGAAGTCGCGATCCGGCAGTTCACCCAGCAGCATCTGCCAGCCGCGGACGAGATAGAAGTAGTGATCGTCGGTGAGGCCGGCGAGCGTGCCTTCGGGATCGTTGTAGCGGTAGACGTACGACCAGGCGAAGAGCGCGAGGCCTACCGCCACCAGGCCCAGCGCCTGCCAGCGCCGGTCGGACACCGTCAGTCGAGGACTCATGCGGGCACGTCGTTTCCAGGCAGGCCAGCGGCACGCCCCAGCACCAGGTGCACAGCCACCTCAAGGTCGCGCCGGGCGGTCACCTCCCACTCGAGGTCCCGGAACAGCGCCGTGATGGAGGCCTCCTCTTCTGGCTGCAGAAAGAGACAGATCGAC
>JAKFYA010000181.1 GCA_021731095.1 Acidobacteriota bacterium
TGGCGCTGGTGGGCGAACAGCGGCTGACGTTTGCGCGCGAAATGCTGCGCCTGCAACGGCACGGACTCGAGTTCGACGTTGACGACATCGCCATGTATCTGTGGATGATGGAGGAACAGCCGTGGAGCGGGGTCGAATTGACCCTCGAACTGCTGCCGCACCTCGCGCGGATACCATCGAGCCGGCTGCCGGAGGGCGCGGCTCAGCTATTCGCACCGCTCGTCGCCCGTGACCCGAGATTCGGCGACGTGCTGCGCGACATCCGCACGCGCGCGGCGGAAGACGGCCGGCGCGAGATTGAGGCCATCAGGGCAACGGAGGCAGCGGCCAGCCGGGACCAGCGGGCGACGGCGTTTCTGCATGCGAAGCGCCTGCGCGCGCTTGGAGATGACGGCCGGGCCAGCGTCGCACCGCCGCAGCGCCATGGCCCGTCGCCCCAGCGCCAGGAGACCGGGGTCAACATGTTCGGGTTTTTCAAGAGCCCGATCGGCCTGGGGGAGATGACGCGCGGACTGGACGCCGCGCTCCGCACAATCGGCGTCCGCACGGCCAGGAACCTTGTCGGCAACATCGCGATGGACGAACGGCTGATGCCGTCCGACTTCGTCCGTCGGTTCCGCCACGACTACGCCCGCAACATCTTCGTTAGCACGCCGCACGCCGACGGCATGCCGCTCCGCCAGCACCCGGCGTGGATGATCAGTGGCCGCGAGAACATCGCCTACCTCGCGTGGGAGCAGCGCGACGGCAGCCATTACTGGCGCGAGATCTTTGCCGACTTCGATCAAGTATGGGCATTGTCCAGTTTCGCCGCCCGCAGCCTGGAGCGGGCAATCGAGCGGACCGTGCATCCAGTGCCGTGTGTGCTCGACATCGACGCGCTCCCTGCGCGCGGATCGAAGTCACACTTCGGATTCGACCCCGATACGCTGGTCGTCCTGTATGTCTTCGACGCCAACAGCTCCATCGAACGGAAGAATCCTGAGGCCGCCCTGCGCGCGTTCTCGGCGGCATTCGGTCCCAGCGACCGTGTGCAGCTGTGTATCAAGATCACCAACGGCGCGCGGCTCGATCATCGCGCCCGCCTGGCGGGATTACTCCGCGAAGCCGCGAAGCTCGGGCCGCGGGTCAGAATCATGACCGAGACATTGTCGCGTCCAGATACGCTGCGTTTGATCTCCAGCGTCGACTGCTACATGTCTCTGCATCGCGCCGAAGGATTTGGCTACACCTGCGCCGAAGCCATGGGGTACGGCGTCCCGGTCATCGCCACGCGCTACTCGGGCAATCTGGATTTCATGGACGACACGACGGCGTTTCTCGTGGACGCCAGGGAAATCGAGGTCCGAACGGCCGAAGGGCCGTTCCAGCGCGGCAGCATCTGGGCCGACCCGGACATCGAGTGCGCGGTGCACGCGCTGCGAACTGTCTATCGAAGCCGCGAGGAAGCGGCCGCCCGTGGCCAACGGGGTCAGGCGCTCGTCGTGTCTCGACTGTCGTCGTCGGCCATAGGCAAACGCCTCGCCGTGCTGCTCGGTACGATCTCGGCGGCCGAGACCGAGGCCGCCAGCTCCCCTACCGACGTCGTCGTCCGATGACCGCGCCGCGCCCGCCGCACATCCTCTGTGTGTCCATTCCACGGGCGGGACACCACTATCTCGTCTCGTTGCTCCGTGGCGTCGTCGACGGCTGCTGGTACTGCGAGTACTACACGCCGGTCGACTGCTGTCGAAGCGTGCCCTGCACACGAGGACAGGGAAGCCGCCTTGTCCTCCAGAAGAATCACGACTTCGAGCTCGACGTGCCAGTCGACCTGCCAGACGTCACCTACGTCATTCAGTATCGCGACCCCGTGATGGCCGTACTGTCGGATCGCGAGTATCTCGCCAGGCTCGAAGGGCGGGAACGGGCTGACGACCTCGAAGAGTTCCCCGTCTGGCTCGGAAAGAAAGGCGCGCACTTCGTCCGGTTCTGGGAAAAGTGGCTCGCCTCTCCGAATCCGCAAAGACCGGTCATCGAGTACGGTCAGCTGCTGCAGTCGCCGGCTGAATCGGTGATGCGCGTGCTCGAGGCCGTGGAGATTCCTGTGGATTCCAGGCGTCTTGCCGACGTCAGTGCGGAGGTATCGGCGTTCGTGGCCGACTTTCCAGTGCCGGCGGAGACCATGCGCTTCGAGCGACGTTCACTCGAGCACAGCAGGTATTTCGACCGCGAACTGATCGCCGTCTACGCGTCGATACTGCGCGACGCGATTCCCGGCCTCCGATTGGCGGGGGAACTGCCGAAGGTCGAGACCGAGCCGCACCTGACGCTGTTGGTATTCAAAGCCGCGTTGGCCACCGCGCGGGGTGCGCATGGCGAGGCCGCCGATCATCTACGGAAGGCATGTGAGATCGGCCCTGGGAATCCCTTTGCCTGGTACGAGCTGAGCCTTGCCCTCATGCGTGCCGGCGACATGTCGGGCGCCATCGAGGCGGCCGAGGCTGCGGCGAGGTTGCGTCCGACGCACGCGGTGCTCCTTCGCCATGTCAGCGATCTCTTCAGCCTGCGATCAGGCTCGGACCTCGATCGCGCGATCGCCGTGGCTCGCGATCTGCTCAGAGTGCGTCCATCCGACCCCGGCCCTCTCACGCATCTCGCCTCGATGCTGGTGCGCAAGCGCGAGCTCACTGAAGCGGGGCAGACCGCCGTTCGGGCGATGGCGGGTGGCTCAGGTGACCCGCACGTCTGGCGGGAGTGCAGCGAGATCCTCACTGCATGCCACGACTACCAGGGTGCCTTGGACGCGATCAATGAAGCGCTGCTGCGGCTGCCTTCGAATGCCGAGTTTCATCATCATCGGGGTAACGTGCTGGCCAAAATGGGCCGCCGGCAGGACGCGGCTGAAGCCCATGCGCGCGCGGTGGAGCTGGCGCCGCACCAGATCCACTGGCGCCGCGCCCTGGCCCGCGAGCTGGCATCGCTCGGACGCGCCGACGAGGCCAGCGCCGTGCCGACGGGGACGGACAAACGGTCATAGACCAACTCGAGACACCGCAAGGTCCTCGAGCCGGGAATCCGCATCCTGGAGAATCGCCCACGATGTCCGTCGTCCCACACGGGGTCGTGTGTCGCCGATTTGGGAAGGGCTGTCCCCTCTCGGGTCCTCAATCCCGGATAGGATCAGCCTGACCGTCGCGACGAAATGCCCGGCATGCCTGACACCTGGTCACCATCTACATACCTACGGTTCCAGGACGAACGTACGCGCCCGGCGCGCGACCTGCTGGCGCAGGTGCCCTTGTCGTCCGCGAAAAAGGTGGTGGACACCGACCTCGTCTTCGCGAACGCCACGTACCAATGGGTCCCTGGTCATGTCGCGATCTTTCAACGGATACTGGCGCGCCTGTCCTCGGCCGCTGTGCTCGCAGTGCAGATGCCTGACAACCTGGATGAACCCGTCCACCAGCTGATGCAGCAAGTGGCGGCAGAGAGTCCCTGGAGCACCCAGCTCGCTAACGCGGCACGCGCCCCCC
>JAKFYA010000298.1 GCA_021731095.1 Acidobacteriota bacterium
AATGAGCGCGAGAAGACCCGGACCGATCTGGAAACCACGGTGATTCGCTACAACATTGGTCTGAAGGAAGACCAGTTCAGCCGCCGGCAGCTCGAGCAGGCTGCGCCATGAGCGAACGGCTCGCGCGCCTCCTCTGGCGGATCCGGATTCCGGCCGCTGTCGCGATTCTCCTCGGCGCCATCGGTCTGGCGCCACTGGTGAGCTTTACCGACCTCGACAACGACATCAGCGCCTGGATCTCGAAGTCCGACCCCACCTATCAGACCTACGAGCGGTTCCGGACAGAGTTCGGTGGCGGGCGGGTGCTGATGATCGCGCTCGAAAGCCCCACGCTCTTCACGCGGGAGTCGCTGGAGTTCGTGCGGACGATCACGGACGACATCCGCCGGGTGAAGTACGTGCAGCGCGTGGACAGCCTGGCGACGGCCAATGTCGTCCGGGCGCTGCCGTCGAGACCTGGCGTCGACGGCGAACCACCGGAGGATGGCGGCCTCGAGGTGCAGGCGCTGCTTGAGGACCCGTCGGCGCCAGGCGCGCCGGAGCAGGCGCGTCGCCGGGTGCTGGACGACTATCTCCTGCGCGGCGACCTGGTATCAGAAGATGGCACCGTGACCGCCATTGCGGTCACCTTCGATGAAGACCACATCGATGACGTGCGAGGTGAGGTCATCGCCGACATTCACCAGGTCGTGGATCCTCGCCTGCCGAAGGGGATGCAGGCGTACTACAACGGCAGTCTCGAGATCAGCGAGGCCTACAACCGGGCCACGCTCTCGAACACGGCGCTCTTCACGCCGCCGATCATTCTGCTGATGGTGCTCGGCGTCTGGGTGCTGTTCCGGTCGTGGAGATTGACGGCGCTGGTGATGTTCGCTGTCCTGGTCAGCGTGGTCTGGACGATGGGGCTCTATGCCCTGATGGGCTTCAAGCTCAACGTGCTGGCCAGCATGCTGCCGCCGCTCATCATGGTGCTGGCGGTGGCGGACGACGTGCACATCGTGCAGCACTTCACGCACGAGCTGCGGGATACGGCAAGCCGGCAGCAGGCCTTTCTGTCCAGCGTGCAGCACCTCTGGCTGCCGCTGTTCGGCGCCAGCTTCACGACGGCGCTCGGCCTCTTCTCGCTCGCGACCAGTAACGTCGCCTCGGTGCGCAGCTTCGGCATTGGCGCCGGCGTCGGCGTGATGATCGACTTCCTGATGTCGCTGGTGTTCGTGCCCTTCCTCCTGACGCTGGTGCCGCCCGATACGGCGCCGCCGCCCCAGGAGCGGTGGCTCATCGGGCCGATGCGGGCCATCGCGCAGTTCTCGATCCGCCGGGCGAAGCCCGTTCTCGTCACCTTGATGGCGGCATCCCTGGTCGCCATCGTGGGCATCTCGCACCTCAGGGTCGACACCAATCACATCAACTTCTTCTCCGAGTCGCACCCGTTGCACCGCTCGGCCCAGGTCATCGACCAGAAGCTGTCTGGCGTCTACAGCTTCAACATCATGCTGGAGGGCGAGCCGGGGGTCATGAAGACGCCCGATACGCTGCGCCGCATCGAAGCGCTGCGCATGCGCCTCGAGCGCCTTCCGTATGTGAAGAAGGTCGTGTCGGTCGCAGACTACGTGAAACGCGTGAATCGAGAGCTGGAGGGCGGCAGCGCCGCGGCGGCGGTGCTGCCGGCGTCGGCCGATGCGATCGCGCAGGAGCTGTTCGTCTTCGAGCTGTCGGACGCGGGACGACGGGAGCTGTCGAAGCTCGTGGTCTCCGACTACTCGAAAGCGCAGGTGTCGGTGAAGCTGGCGTCGATGAGCTCCGACCTGGTGTTCGAGCAGATCGAGGAGGCGGAGCGACTCGCCACCGACATTTTCGCCGGCACCGGTATCCGGACCGTGGGAACAGGCTCCGGCCGCATCTTCGCCACCCTGGACCACTACCTGGTGACATCGCAGATCAGCAGTTTCGCGACCGCGTTCATTACCGTCTTTGCCGTGATCTTCATCCTGTTCAGGTCGACCCGCTTCGGCGTGCTGGCCGTCGTGGCCAACGCCGTGCCGGTTCTCGCCATGCTCGGCCTGATGGGCTGGCTCGGCATCTCGCTGAACGTCGCGACGGTGATGGTGGCGAGTGTCGCGCTCGGCATTACCGACGACGACACGATCCACTTCATCAGCCGCTACCGGCGTGATGCCGCCGAGGGGGCCACGACGGCGGAAGCGCTCGAGCTGGCCACCATTCACGAGGGACGAGCCTCGCTGACCACCGCCATCATCAACTCCATGTCCTTCGGCGTGATGATGCTGTCGTCCTATCGGCCGTCAGCCTGGTTCGGATCGCTCATGGCGCTCACCATGGCCATGGCATTCATCGCTGAGGTGTTCATTGTGCCGGCGGTGATCACGGTGCTGCCGCGGATCTATGGCACCGAGGCCATCGCGCGGAGGATGCGACAGCGGGTGAGGGGCCAGACGGCATGAGGCGCTTCGCGCGCGGAGCGGGCCTGGCTCTGGCGCTCCTGCTGGCTGAGGGGCCCTTCGTGTGCGCGGACGCCCAGTCCGCCCGCCCGGACGTCCTTGACGGTTCCGTGTCGGCCATGCTCGACGTGCTGCCCGATGTGGGCAACGCGCCGGGGCGCCAGCATGCGACCGAGCTTCGCGTACGGGTGCTTGCCGAGCGGACGCAGGACGTAGGGGCGCACCTCCGGCTGCGGGGCGCCGTGTTCGTGGACGGGCTGGTGGCCGCCCGGCGCGACCTCGGTGGTACCGGTGCGACGCGCGCAGCGATCATCAGACCAAACGAGTTGTACGCGGAGTGGCGCACCGAGCGCTTCGATGTGAGGGCTGGTGCGTCTCGACTGGTGTGGGGTCGCCTCGACGAGTTCCAGCCTGGCGACGTGGTGAACCCTCTGGACACCACCCGTTTTCTGCTGGACGGGCGCAGCGAGGCCAGGCTGGCGGTGCTGATGGTGCGGCCTCGCCTGTTCCTGCCCGGAGGCTGGGTGCTGGAGGGCGTGGCGCTGCCGCGCTACCGGTCAGGGCGTCATGACCAGCTCGACGAAACGACCTCTCCGTTTCTGCTCACCGGCGCAGGTGACGCAGCCTGCCCGGCAGGGCCGGCCAGTTGCGTGACGCTGATTCCGGTGAGACGCGAACCTGGAACCGGGTGGCATACGCTGCAGGGTGGCGGTCGGGTGACCGGCACCATCGGACGCGTGGATGTCGGCGGTTCCATTTTCCGGGGCTTTGAACCCTTCGGGCAGCTCACGCTGGGCCCTGCACTGCCGACCTTTGCGCCGGGACCACCGGTCCACAACCTGTTCCAGACCTTTCCCCGGTTCACGATGCTGGCCGCGACTTCGAGACCGTGCAGGGCGCCTGGGGCGTGCGCGGCGAAGCGGCCTGGTTTCCCGAGTACACGCTGCAGGCAGAGACACCGCCGGCGGCCCTGGCCGGCCGTTCGCTCGAGGTTGGGCTTGGCGTGGACCGCAAGGCGGGCAGCTACCGCGTGAGTGGC
>JAKFYA010000383.1 GCA_021731095.1 Acidobacteriota bacterium
GACACCAAGGGCGTGGAGTTTGGACCGTGGATTCGGCGCTTTGTCGGTCAGGTGAAGCGGAACTGGTTCGTTCCGAATGCGGCCTGGCTGATGAAGGGACACGTGGTGTTGCAGTTCAACATCCACAAGGACGGACGAATTACGGACATTGCCGTCGTCGGGCCATCGTCGGTGGAGGCCTTCAACAATGCCGCGTACAACGCCATCCTCACCTCGAACCCGACCGAGCCGCTGCCTCCCGAATATCCGGACGAGAAAACCCTCTTCACCGTGACGTTCTATTACAACGAGGACCCGGCCTCGTACTGACCGATGCCGACCCGCGCGCAGCAGTTGGGGTGGATTGTGTTGCTGGCAGGCCTGATCGCCTGGCTCTGGCTGCGCACGTGAAGACCGTGCTGGCCATCGTGGGCCCGACGGCGACGGGCAAGAGTGCCCTGGCCATCGAGCTCGCCCTCCGCCATCAGGGCGAGATCATCAACTGCGACTCCACCGCGGTCTACCGGGGGCTCGACATCGGCACCGACAAGGTGGCTGCGGAGGCGCGACGTGGCGTGCCGCATCATCTCGTGGATGTCGTGGGGCCGGAGGAGGTCTACACGGCCGCGCAGTTCGCGAAGGATGCCGAGGCGCTGGTTCGCGCCATCCACGCGCGCGGTCGGCTGCCCATCCTGGTCGGTGGCACCGGCCTGTACTACCGGGCCCTGGTGCATGGCCTGTTTCCGGGGCCTGGCGCGGATGATGCGCTACGGGGCCGCCTTGATGCCGTAGCACGGCGGCGCGGGCCGGAGCGGCTCCACCGCTGGCTGCACCGCGTGGATCCGGAGTCGGCCATCCGCATCATGCCGCGCGATCAGAAGCGGCTTGTGCGTGCGCTTGAGGTCTATCTCCTCACCGGGATTCCACTGACGCGGCACTTCGCGAGCACGGCGTCGCCGATTGCCGATTGTGCTGTGGTGACGGTGGGCCTGCGGCTGCCAGCCGCACTGACCTCCAGCCGGGTGACGGCGCGCGTGGAGGACCAGTTCGCCCGCGGGGTGGTGGCGGAAGTGGACGCGCTGCTGGCGGCCGGACTGTCACCGGAGGCGCGGTCGCTCGGTGGGCTCGTGTATCGCCAGATCCTGGAGATGCGCGCAGGCGTGCGGGACGAGGCGGCCACGCGTGCGCTCATCGCGCAGGAGAACCGTCGATACGCGCGACGCCAGTTGATCTGGTTCCGCAAAGAGCCTAATCTGATCTGGCTGGACGGCCCAGGCGATCGCCCGGAGGTTCGGCACGAGGTTGAGGCGTTGCTCAACCGCGTCGGCGTGGCAGGTCACGGGGAGACCTCGAATGGTGCAGGGAACTGACACGCGGTCGGCGGGAGCGCAGCCAAACATCCAGGACGTGTTCCTGAATTTCGCACGACGCGAGCGACTGACGGTGCTGCTGCATCTGCTGGATGGCCGCTCCTTCGAGGCCCGCATCAAGAACTTCGACCGGTTTGCCGTGGTGGTGGAAGTGGCCGGCATGGACCAGTTGATCTTCAAGCACGCCATCGCGACCATCGGCACCCAGCGTGCCGTGCCCAACTACTTTTCCTCCCACCACCCCTAGCGTGGCCCCGCCGGTCTTCTCCCGGATCTTCCTCGTCGTGCTCGACAGCGTCGGGGTCGGCGAGTTGCCTGACGCTGGCGTGTACGGCGACGAGGGGAGCGACACGCTGGGCAACATTGCCCGGCAGCGCACGCTCAGCGTGCCGACCCTGGCGTCACTCGGGTTGGGCCGCGTCGCCCATCTGCCTGCGGCCGAGAATGCGGATGTGCGTGGCGCCTTTGGCCGAATGGCGGAAGCGTCGGCCGGGAAAGATTCCGTGACCGGGCACTGGGAGATGATGGGCATTGTGCTCGAGCGCCCGTTTCCGGTGTACCCGAACGGCTTTCCGGCGGACCTCATCGCCGAGTTCGAACGACGGATTGGTCGTCCGACCATTGGCAACGTGGTCGCCTCGGGTACGGCCATCATCGATGCCCTGGGGCCAGAGCACGTGCGGACCGGGGCGCCGATTGTGTACACGTCGGCGGACAGCGTGTTTCAGATCGCGGCCCACGAGGCGGTCATCCCGATTGCGGAGCAGTACCGCATCTGCGAAGTGGCCTTCGACCTGGTTGGCCGGGAGCACGGCGTGGGACGGGTGATTGCCCGTCCGTTTGTCGGGGAGCCTGGACACTTCACGCGGACCGCGAATCGTCACGACTATGCCCTTGACCCGGTGGCGGAGACGGTCCTGGACCGGCTGACGACGGCAGGTGTGCCGGTGGTGTCGGTGGGCAAGGTGCGAGACCTGTTTGCCGGCCGCGGCATCGCCGTGTCGCACCATACGGTGAGCGATGCCGATGGGATGGCCACGCTCGAGCGTCTGATGGCGTCCCAGGCCTCGGGGCTGATTTTTGCCAACCTGGTCGATTTCGATGTGCTCTACGGACACCGGAACGATCCCGATGGCTACGCCGCCAATCTCGAACGCTTCGATGCGTGGCTGGCGGGTTTCCTGCCGCGCCTGCAACCGGACGACCTGCTGGTCGTGACGGCCGATCACGGGAACGACCCAACCACGCCGAGCACGGACCACTCCCGCGAGTATGTCCCGGTGCTGGCCGTTGGTCCCCGGGTTCGTGCCGGGGTGGAACTAGGGACACGACGCACCTTCGCCGACCTGGGACAGACCATCGCGGCCAACTTCGGCCTGCCGCGACTGGCTCACGGGCAGAGTTTTCTGGAGGCGCTGGTTGGCCACGATTCGTGAGGCCCAGGAGGCCCGCGAGCGGGAGACCCTGGCACCGCAGGCAGCCCGGAGCGCCGAGTCCAGAGGGCGCGTCCGTCAGGAGGCACTGGACGAGGTGCGGCCCATTTTTCAGCAGGACCGCGACCGCATCATCCACTCCAAGTCGTTCCGCCGCCTGAAGCACAAGACCCAGGTGTTCTTCTCGCCAGTGGGCGACCACTACCGCACCCGACTCACGCACACCCTCGAGGTGTCGCAGATTGCCCGCACCATTGCCAAGGCGCTACGACTCCATGAGGAACTGACTGAGGCCATCGCCCTGGGTCACGACCTCGGGCATCCTCCGTTCGGCCACGCCGGAGAGCGGGTGCTCGGGACGCTCGTGCCCGGCGGCTTCAACCATTACCTGCAGAGTCTCCGGGTGGTCGAGGTGCTTGAGCAGGAGGGGCAGGGGCTGAACCTCTCCTGGGAGGTGCGCAATGGCATTGCGCACCACTCAAAAGGAAAGCGCGGTGCGCCGGTGGGCCTGGACGCCTCCAGGAGGGCGGCTACGCTCGAGGGGCAGATCATGCGGGTGGCCGACCTGGTGGCTTACGTGAACCATGACATCGACGACGCGGTCCGGGCGGGTGTGCTGGATCCGGCCTCGCTGCCCCTGGCACCGGTGACGGTGCTCGGGCGGACCTCCTCGGCTCGCATTGGCCGGATGGTGCGGGAT
>JAKFYA010000315.1 GCA_021731095.1 Acidobacteriota bacterium
ATGCTGTCGCTGGTGAACTGGCATTCCGACTTTCTCCGGAACTTCTCGGAGATCTGTCTCACGATGAGAGCCGATCCGTCGGAGGATGCCACTGATCCGGCGCCGTATGCCGGCCGGGTCGCCGAGTGGCGCGCGATGGCGCGCTATCCCGATCTTGTGCGCGGCGTGTACGCCGTCGCCTCGGACGCGACGCCGGTGGTGCGGCGGCTCGATCGACCCGGCGCTGCTACCGACGTCCTGGCGGCGGTGCCGAACGTCCAGCCGTTGTTGTCCGCGCTCCACTCGACAGACGCCGTTCAATCGACGCACGTGCCTGTCGGCGTGCCCAGTTCGGCCGTCAGGGGCTGGTACTTCGATCCCGATCTTCCCGCGCTGTTGCGCCGGGACGGTCGGGGGTGGATTCTGGTCGATCTGAATGCCGAGGTCATTCGCAGCCGGATGTTTGACGATCTGGCGCACCGTTACTTTCAAGGTATCGACGGGCTGGACTACGAAGTGTCGGTTGTCGCGGGGGGTTCGCCTCGCCGCGTACTCTATGCCTCGGACGCCGGGTTCGGACGGGACGAGGTGACTGATGCCGACGGCATGTTGAATGTCTTCGGCGGTCCCATCAGCGCGGACTGGCCGCCGCCGATCAAGGTGTTTCATCCGACCCTGCAGACACCGGGAAAGGCGTCGCTGACGGCCGCAACGTGGTTTCCCCGGCTTCGCGACTCGTCGGACGCCGATGCGTGGCGTCTGATCGTCCGGCACCGCCGCGGAGGTTCACTCGGTGCGTTCGTGTCGAACATGCGACGCCGCGACGTGGCGGCAGGCTTTGGCGCGCTCTCGCTCCTTGTCGTCAGCATCGGCATGCTCATCGCAGCGAGCAGTCGCGCACAACGGCTCGCCAGGCTGCAGCTCGATTTCGTGACGGCCGTGTCTCACGAATTGCGCACGCCCCTGACCGTCATCACCTCGGCCGCCGACAACCTCGCGCAGGGCGTCGTCCAGGGCCAGCAACAGCTGACGCAGTACGGCAACGTGATCGGCAATCAGGCGCGGCAGCTCTCGGGACTCGTCGAGGAAATCCTCCTGTTTGCCGCGACGAGCAACGGCCGCCCCCAATTCAGTCTGCAACAACTCGAGGTGTCCGAGATCATCGATGCGACGCTGGCCAGCACGGAGGGCCTGGTGCGCGCGGCTGGTGTGACCGTCGAACGCGATGTGCCGCGCGACCTGCCGCTCGTGGCCGGCGACCTGGTCGTGCTCACGCAGGTGCTGCAGAATCTCATCACCAATGCGCTGAAGTACAGCGCCGAGCCGTGGATCGGCATTCGCGCGCGGCTCGTCGAGCACGGGCCGCGCGAGCGCGAGATCCAAGTGAGCGTCGCCGATCGCGGCGCGGGCATCGCGAAGGCCGATCTGCCTCATATCTTCGAACCCTTCTACCGCAGCCCGGCCGTCGCATCCGCGCAGATCCACGGTACGGGCCTGGGGCTGACGTTGGCTCGCCGAATGACCGAGGCGATGAACGGACGGCTCACCGTGGTCAGTGGCGAAGGCCGGGGCAGCACGTTCACCGTCCATCTCCCTTGCGTGGAGACGCCAACGGAGACAGTCGAGCGACGTGTGTCCGTTCAGTAGCGGGTTGCGGATCTGCACAACATTGTTACTTTTTACAGGACGATTACATTTGCGAATCTCGAGCCGGGATAGGCTTTTTCACAATGAATCCCAACGGGCTCCAGGCGAATCGCAAACGCTCATCATGTACGCCAGCGCGGTGGACGGACTGGCGACTTGGCATCATCGCGTTGTTGACCATTGGCGCGGTGACTCTTGGGGCCGGTGCGAGTTTCGCGCAGTACAACACCGCGGAGATCAGCGGCGTTGTCAAGGATGCCCAGGGCGGGGTGCTGCCAGGCGCCAACGTGGCGGCGACGCACGTGGCGAGCGGTCTGAGGGTCGAACGATTCTCCGATCGGGCTGGCCGGTTTTTCCTGCCAGCGCTGCCCGTGGGCGAGTACACGATTACCGCCGAGCTCTCCGGGTTTCGGCAGTTCACTCAGAACGGACTCACGCTGAAAGTGGGACAGAAGATCGAACTCTCCTTGCCGCTGGAGATTGGCCAGCTCACCGACACGGTGACGGTCACGGCTGAAGTGTCGCTCCTTCGGACCGTCAATGCCGAGATCGCCGAACTCATCGACAACCGGCAGGTCGAGCAACTCCCGCTCAATGGCCGTCAGTTTATTCAGTTGGCTCAGTTGACAGACGGCGTCACGATTCCTCCTGGCGGGACGCGTGGCGCGGCGCTCGGGCAGGTCGGCCCGCTGCCCAACGTGTACGGGCAGCGTGGCGGACACAACATCTATCTCATCGACGGCGTGAAGGTGACTGACGAGCTCTACAACAACCTCGTCATCAATCCTTCGGTCGACGCGATTCAGGAATTCAAGATCCAGAAGACGATGTATCCGGCGGAGTTCGGGGGCAAGGCGTCCGCGCTCATCAACGTCGTCACCAAGTCGGGCACCAACGCCGTCCACGGCAGCGCCCTGGGATTCGTGCGCAACGAGAAATTCGACGCGCACAACTTCTTCGACGATCCCACCAAGCCCGTGCCGGATCTCCGCCAGAACCAGTTTGGCGTGAACGTCGGCGGTCCGCTCAAACGCGACCAGACCTTCTTCTTCTTCAGCTACGAAGGTCAGCGGATTCGCAAGGCGCAGACCCAGACCTTCTCCGTGCCCACCTCGGCTCTTCGCAGCGGCGACTTTTCCAGTCTGCCGGCGGCGCTCTGCGATCCGCTGACCCGCACGGCCGCTGGCTGCACGCCGTTCACAGGCAACCAGATTCCGGCGGGCCGGATCAGTCCGATCGCCCAGGCGCTCCTGCAGAAGGTTCCCCTGCCGACGAGCGGTGGTCTTGTTCAGAATCTTCTCGGCGTCGACGATCAAGTGAACCCGATGAACCAGTTCAGCCTCAAGGTCGATCACCGCATCGGTTCGAACGACAACCTGTACACGAGGTTCAGCGTCTTCCGTGTGGAGGACACGCAACCCTTTGGGACCGGCGCGCTGAACGAGGCGCTCGTCCCAGGCTTCGGGCGGACGGTGTCCACCGACAGCGAGAACCTCGCCATTGGTCATACACACGCGTTCGGATCGAACTGGTTGAACGAAGTCCGATTCGGCTACCTCAATGCGCGCGGCGGGCAGGTGAGTCCCAATCAAGGCGTGGACTTTGGCGCGCTGACCGGTTTGCAAGGCGTGACCCAGGATCCGCGCGACATGGGCTATCCACAGATCGCCTTCGGCGGACTCTTCAGCGCGATCGGCGATCCGAATTTCTTTGTCTCACGTGAAAACCGCAGCTACGAGCTGTACGACAACGTGATGCTGGATCGAGGCGATCACCATTTCAAGTTCGGGGCATACCTTTTCCACCTGGAATTC
>JAKFYA010000407.1 GCA_021731095.1 Acidobacteriota bacterium
GCCCTTGTGCTGGCCAAGGGCATCCTGCACGTAGGTCGAGGTCTGGTAGATCGGGGTGACAATGGCGCCGGTCGACGGGTCCGGCTCCTGCCCCGCATGGATGCAGATCGTGCTGAATCGGGCGGTGTTGTCCAGCTTCACGCAGAGATCGTACTACAGGTCAAACGCTACACTGTGGAGCGTGACGGTTCCGACCACCCATGGTTCGTGGCTCCGGGGGCGCTGGCTGACGCACTCTGCGCCAGGGCGGGCGTTCGTGGCCGGCGCAATCCTGAAGGCACTCTCCTGGGTCATCGGCACCCTCTTCGGGGGGGCCGGCATCAGTTCGCTGCTCGACTTCCTGGGCAGCGCCGCGTTCCTGGCCTCGGGCATCGGACTGGTGGCGCTGCTGGCCGGGTCGGCGCGGCCGCGGCTGCTCTGGCCGGTGCGCCGCAAACTGTCGCTGTCCTACGTGTTCATTGGCGCGGTGCCGGCGGGCCTCATCATCACGTTCTTTGCGTTGTGTGGCCTGCTCGTGTTCTTCAGCGTCAGTGCCTACCTCATGGAGTCGCGCGTCCGCACACTGGTTGGCGAGGCCCGCGTCCAGGCCGACGCCACGGCGATTGAACTCCGGGGGCGGACCGGCGACGTCGCCGCCGGCATCGTGGCACGACGCCAGGACGAACTGGCCAGAGTCTATCCGGCTGCCTCGTTCGCGCTGGTGGCCACAGGGCGCGCGTGCAGTGCCGCTGCGGCTCCAGGGGCGAGTCCGATGCCCGCACCCGGTGGCCGGATGCTGTTGGGGGCTGGTCCCTGGGCCCACCTCGAGGAACCCGCGTCGCTGCCCGGGTGGATTGGCTGCGACGGCGTGTCGACGGTGACGGTGTACAGCGTTCCGGGCGCCACTGTCCGGGCTGCAGAGACCGGGCGGCTCCGGCTGGTTGTGCGGGCCGTGGCCTGGACTGGCGGTCCGAGCGGACAGACCGCCGTGGTGGTGGACATTCCCGTCGGTCGGGACACGGCGCGCCAGTTGCGGGAAGACACGGGCATCGAGCTGGCTGGCGTTGCCGCCCTGGTCCCGTCGGCCGGGGACGCCAGGCCTCTCACCGGTCGGATTAATCCGGCAGCGGAGGCCGAGGCCACGTCCCGCGTGGCCGCGCCAGCCCGCGGCTGGTTGGAGCAGCCCCAGAGCTGGTATGCCTTCGTCGACGTGCGGGACTGGCAGACGGGTCATATCGGCAATGTCGCCGTCTCCATCGGCATGAGCCCGGCCGAGGTGTTCAGACGGCTCTCGGCGACCACGGTGCGTATCGGCGACTTCAACCTTGGCCAGTTGCTGGTGCTGCTGCTGTCCCTCATCGGGGGGCTGTTCCTGGTCATCGAGGTCGTCGCTGCCGTGATGGGCATCGGCCTGGCCAGATCCATCACCGGTTCTGTGGACGAGTTGTTTGCTGGCACCAATCGCATCCGGCAGGGCGACTTCACCTACAAGATTCCGATCCGCACTCGTGACCAGCTTGGAGAACTGGCCGAGAGCTTCAATTCGATGACGGCGAGCATCGAGGGGCTCCTGCGCGAAAAGGCCGAGAAGGAGCGTCTGGAGCAGGAACTCCGCATCGCGCGGGAAATCCAGATGTCACTCCTGCCCCAGGGGCTGTTGTCCCAGCCGGGTCTGTCCCTGTCGGCGCATTGCGAGCCGGCCCGCGAAGTCGGCGGCGATTACTACGACGTGCTGCCGCTTGGCGAGGGCTGCTTCGGCCTGCTGATCGCGGATGTGTCGGGCAAGGGGACCTCGGCCGCCCTCTACATGGCCGAACTGAAGGGCCTGATGCTGGCACTGAGCCACCATCACCGCTCACCGCGTAACCTGCTCATCGAGGCCAACCGGATCCTGTCAGCTCACCTGGACAGTCGCAGCTTCATCACCATGGTCTACGCCGTCGTGGATGTCGCGGCGCGAACCATGACGTATGCGCGGGCCGGTCACTGTCCGGTCATTCACGTGCCGGTATCGACCGGGACGGTGGGTCTCCCGGCACGGGTGCTGACACCAGACGGCATGGTCCTTGGCCTGAAGCTGGACGATGGTTCGGCCTTCAACGCGCTGCTCAGCGAAGAGACCATCATCCTCGGCCCAGGCGACATGGTGGCGCTCTATACCGACGGCATCAGTGAGGCCATGAACGCGTCGCTTGAGTGTTACGGCGAACACCGGCTGGCCGAGGCGCTCGTGGCGCGACGGCACCTGCCGTTCGAAAACCTGCGCGACGGCATTCTGGCCGAGATTCAGGCGTTCGTCGGTGACAGCCCGCAGCACGACGACATGACGCTGTTGCTGCTGCGGATGGACGATGTGGAAGGAGCGAACTGATGGGTGCGGTGGTCGTGTTCAGGACCCCGTCTGAAATCGAGGCCCGGGTGGTGACGGCGCTGCTGGACAGCCGGGGCATTCACGCGCGTCCGTCCCCGGGGACGCCGCCCGACATCCTGCCCATGGCGGTCAATCCCCTCGGTGCGTGGGCCATTGTCGTGCACGAGGAGGATGCCGAAGACGCGCGGCGCGTCATCGAGAGCCATCGCGTTGAAGCGGGCGCATCCGTGGTGTCCCTCGCCGACGAATTCGAAGAACTCGAAGCCCGCGTCGGCTACCGGTTTCAGGATCGCGGCTTGCTCGAACAGGCCCTCACGCACCGTTCGCGGGCGGTGGAGGACGTCTCGGGTGGAGTTGATGACAACGAATCCATGGAGTTTCTCGGCGACGCGGTACTCGGGCTGGTCGTGGCCGACATTCTCTTCCGCCAGTTCCCCGGGCACAACGAAGGACAGAAATCGCAGATCAAGGCGGCCGTGGTCTCCACACATTCGCTGGCCCGTCATGCCGAGCAACTGGGACTGGGAGCGCACCTGCTCCTGGGACGAGGTGAAGAGAAGACCGGAGGGCGTCTCAAGCCCGCCCTGCTGGCAGACACCTACGAAGCCCTGATCGCCGCCATCTACCTGGATGGCGGACTTGCGCCAGCGTCGGCGTTTCTCGGTCGGGAGTTCGGGGACGCCATTCGCGAGGCCGAGCGGGCCGATGTGCGTGGAAGCGACTACAAGTCGGCACTGCAGGAACGTCTGCAGTCAGTCGGGAAACTTCTGCCCGAGTACCGCATGGCGGCGCAGGATGGACCCGATCACCGCAAGACCTTCCATGTTGACGTCGCCGTAGGGGGAGACGTCGTGGCACGTGGTACCGGGAAGTCGAAGAAGGAGGCCGAGCAGGACGCTGCGCGGCAGGCGCTGGTGCACCTGGCCTCAGCCGACGACCCGCCTAGTCAATCTCGATGATGCCCCAGTTCTTGCGTTCGTCAGCTCCCGTCTCGCGTGGGGCGCTGGCGTAGGCCAGCGCGGCCTCCTCGCGCTGCGGGATCCGTTCGGCGGCAAAGCGCTGGACCT
>JAKFYA010000356.1 GCA_021731095.1 Acidobacteriota bacterium
ACGGCGGCATCGGCCGAGGCCAGATGGTAGAGCGCCCCGTGGGGCTTCACATGGTGCAGCCGGACGCCTTCCGCAGCCGCCAGCGCTGCGAGCGTCGCCACCTGATCGCGCACCAGCACCGCCACTTCGGCCGCCGTGATCGACACGGCCCGCCGCCCGAACCCCTCGCGGTCGGGAAAGCCCGGATGCGCCCCGGCCGCCACCCCGCACTGCGCGGCCAGACGCAGCGTGCGCCGCATGAGGTCCGGGGTGCCGGCATGCATGCCGCAGGCGATGTTGGCCGAGGTCAGCCAGGGGAGCAGCGTGGCGTCCGCGGCGGGATCCGCCAACTCGCCCACGTCGGCATTCAGATCGACGTGCATCACGCGCCCGGCAGTTCTGTAATCCGGCCCACGAAACCGTGGGCACGGCACAGCGCGGTGGATGGATTCATTGAGGTTTCCGGCAGGTACGGCTGTTGCGACAGGGACAGGTGCCGGCTTGTGATGCACGGCACGGTGCCGTGCATGCTTGGGGGAGCCAGGTCGGCGAAGCGGCTGGACGGGGCGTTTCGGCGCCCCGCCTGGCTTCTTTCTAGGCCGCGCCTTCCGGATACTCGAGGGCCAGCTTCAGCTCTCGCGTCAACGACTCCACCGTCGTTCCGCTCCGCTTCCACGTCCCTTCCGTTTCAAACCGCTGATCACCGATACGGCGTCCCCACGGCGCGATGACGCGCCCGATGGCGCGGAAGTCCGTGCGGTCGGCATGCAACTGGTCGAGGTGACGCACCACGTCGGGCGCCACGCGGAGGAACGCCCGCAGGGCTGTTGCCGACTTGATGCTGTACTTGCGCCCACCCCAGGCGGCGCCGAACACCACCGAAATCTGCTTGAAGTAGTTCACGAAGAACTTCTTGCCGTCTTCCCGGAACTCGGCGGCCTTCTTCGGTCCGCCGAAGTCGTTGCCCGAGAACAGCTTCTTCAGCTCCTGCGCCAGCGGGGCCTGCCCCACGCGGCCTTTGCCCACGCCGAGCAGCTTGATCTGCGCATGCAGGGCCGAGTCATCGCGGTCGTTGAGCGCCCGCACCACGTCGTGCGCCGCGGCCAGCGACTCATCCCGATAGAGCTGCCGACCCGACAGGCTGACCAGATGCGAGGCATTCAGCCGGGTGTGCTTGGCATTGATGGTGACGAACATCTGGACGATGTGATCTTCCGGCACCCGGTCGAAGATGATGGCGGGCACGGTGAAGGGCTCTGCGCCGAAGTGCTCGATGCTGGCGTGCAGCGCGAGCAGGCGGTGCTGACCATCAATGGCGCGGAGGATGCCTTCGCGCTCCGGTACCTTGAGGCGGCCGACCGAGGCACCGGCCTCGACCGCCTCGAAGCTGAGCTTCTCGTCGCAGGAGATGATGACCGCACCCGGAATGGACGGCAGGTCGCGGGCCTGACGGCACTGGTCGTAGTACTGGACCAGTTCGTCAATCTTGCGCCGGATGATCTGGCGCTGATAGGCCTTCTCGCTCGAGGCGATGCGGCGTTCCAGGAGGTCCCAGTTGACCTTGGTCTGCACGCGTTTCCGACCGCCACGCACGGGCGGCCCGGATTCGCCATAGTTCAGCACTTCAAAGCGGACCAGCTTGTCGATGTCGCTGGCGGTGAGCGAGGCCTGGTAGAACTGCACCCCGAACTGCTGCATCCGGATCGCGGCGACGCTAATCATAAATTGCGCGAATTCTAACCGGTTCTCCCCCAAATGCGATCCGCATTTCGGACACGCACACCGGGTCCCCGTGCACCTTTGGCCTTGCGCCTACGCAACAACAGGCTTATTTATCAGGTACTTACGGCGACGCTTCGGCGTTCGCTCCACCGGTGCCAGACCACCACCATCCCGTACATCAGCAGGACGAATGCGGGATAGACCAGCAGCATCTGCTCCAGGCTGAACAGCTTCTTGATGGGGTAGGCGATGACCCCGTAGGTCAGCTCCACGTGGACCCAGTAGACCAGGAGGGAGGAGCGGCCAAATGCCTGGATGGCACGGGTGACGGGGCCATCTCCGCCAGTGGCGGTTCTGAACCAGACGCGCTGGTCCCAGCTCCGGCCCACCCAGAGCATCATCAGCAGGAGGCCGACGCGGATGAAGAAGAACGTCGGCGAGGTGGTCCAGAAGTAGGAATCGGGGTAGATGCGCGGCTGGAAGGACGCCCAGTACGCGGCAGCGGCGACGGCGGCACCGGCCAGCGCCAGCCAGCGATAGGCCAGACGCTCACGCGACCCGGCCACGGCCTCCATGAACACGCCGGCAGCCGCACCGGCCGCCACGAAACCTGACCACGGAAAGAGCGAAAAGGTGCCACGTCCTCCGAGCGGGCGGATATAGGACTCCAGCGCATCGGGCAGGCCGTCCAGAAGCGGCGTGAGCCGCACGAGCGGGGTGCTCATCGCCACCACGGTCGCGGCCCCCAGCAGCGCGGCCACGCGCGACCAGGGACGACGGCCCAGTCCCCACACCACGGCGACGGCAGCGCAGGAGGCCGCCATGACATTGAGGATGTCCACCTTGAGCAGGCCTGCCAGCGGCTGGGTCCCGCCGCTCAGGACCCAGGACTGCAGGCGAAAGAGCATCGCCAGGGTGAAGATGAAGCCGCCACGCCGTACGCCCTGCCAGGCGGTGGCCCATGGCGCCGCGCCGTTCCGCACGCGCCGGCTGGCCGTCAGCGTCAGCGACAGGCCGGCCAGGAACAGGAACAGCGGCGCCGCGCCCCCGGCCAGCACGACGGCATAGCCATAGGCCGTGCGCGCGCGGTCAGCCACAGCGGTCCAGGCGTCGAACGTATGGGCTTCGATCATCACCAGGACGGCAACACCGCGAAGCCAGTCGATGTCACCACGACGAGCAGAGGCCATCAGCGCACGGTCACTTCTTCGGGACGGTCCAGAAGTAGACGCTGCGGCCGTCGACACTGATCCGCTGCTCCGGCTTCCAGTCTGCCCCCATGTCGAACGCATGCGACACGATGCGGGTGCCTGGCTTCAGCTCTTTCAGGAACTTCGGGATGAGCTTCTGGTTGAGGGTCTGGAGCAGGTAGAGCGTCACCACGGTCGCCTGACTGATATCAGTGGTGAACATGTCCTGGTGCAGAAAGGTCACCTTGTCCGAGACACCGGCGGCCCGGGCGGCCGCCTTCGCCTCCGCCACTCGGTCCGGATCGATGTCGATGCCCACGCCCCTGGCGCCATACCGTTTCGCAGCGGCAATCGGAATGCGGCCGTCACCCGACCCCAGATCGTAGATGACGTCGGTGCTCGACACCCTGGCGATGGTCAGCATGGCGTCGACCACGTCTTCCGGTGTCGGCACGAAGATGACGTCCGGCGCCTTGGACGCCACCGGAGGCGTCTGGGCGGACGCCGGTGTC
>JAKFYA010000371.1 GCA_021731095.1 Acidobacteriota bacterium
GAGACAGACGCCAAACAGCGTCGCCATCACAGACACGCCCAGCCCAAAGCCCACGCCGAGCACACAGGTCCGAATCGGGTGCGCCGCGAGCGACCGCCACGCCATGCGCAGAATCACAACCGGTCTCCGCCCGATTCGATGCGTCCGTCCCGCAAGAACAATGTGCGCGCGGCCCTGGCGGCGAGCGACGGGTCGTGCGTCACCACGATGACCGTCGTGCCATCGCGCTGCACGCGATCGAGCAATGCGGCAATCTGCGCCCCCGTCGCCCCATCGAGTTCGCCCGTCGGCTCATCTGCCAGCAGCAAGCGCGGCCGGTTGGCCAGCGCGCGCGCAATCGCCACGCGCTGCGCTTCCCCGCCCGACAACTGTGACGGGCGATGACCCGCACGATGACCGAGGCCAACATAGTCGAGCAGCTCGCGAGTGCGTTCCTGCCGAAGACGGCGCGCCACCCCGGCCTCTGCCTGAGGCACCTCGACGTTCTCGGCGGCCGTCAACATCGGCAGCAGAAAGAACCGCTGAAAGACGAAACCGATGCTGCGCAGCCGGATATCGCTACGCTCGGCATCGGGCAGGGCTCCGACCGACCGCCCGTCAAATAGCAGCGTGCCGCTGGTCGGCGTGTCGACAGCACCCAGAATGTGCAGCAACGTCGACTTGCCGCAGCCTGAGGGCCCGCGGATGGCCAGGTATTCTCCCGCGTCGATCGTCAGGGTCACATCGCGCAGCGCATGCACGGGGCCCGCCGCCATGGGAAAGGTCTTGCACAGCGCTGTGGCGGCAATCAGTGGTTCGGTCACGATGCCACTTCGTTTCTGAGTGTGGCCGCGATCGGCAGTGACGTCACCAGCCACACCGGATAGATGGCCGCGAGCAGTGCCGTCACCACCAGCAGTGCACCGTGCAGGGCGAGCGCACGCGGTTCGAAGACGAAGAAATGCATCGCCCTCGGAATGCCGGGCATGGTCTTGAGAATCCGATCCAGCCACAGTGAGAGCACGAACCCAAGCGGCACGGCCAGGATGCCGCCGACGCCCACTAGCAGCGCCGACTGCCACAACACATCACGCGCCACCCGCGCGCGAGAGAAGCCAAGGGCGCGGATTCCGGCAATCTCGGCGAGGCGCTGATTCACCGACACGGTGAGCAGCACGGTAATCAGCAAGAAGCCGAAGACCATCGTGATCGTCGACAGCACGGTGGAAATCTGCCTGAAGTAGCTGAATCCGGTGTCCTGCATGCGCGCGACCATCTGTTCGTTGGTCGCTGGTCGCAGGTCGGGTCGCGCGCGTGCAATGGCGGCGACTGCCGCGTCCGGACCGTGGCCTTCTTTCGACGCCACCAGAATCATGTCGGCCTCATCCCTGCGCCGATCACCACAGGCGTCCACAAACACGGTTCGCAGCGCCGCAGCTGAACGCCCGCCCTCGCTGTCAAACGGAAAGTCAGCAAGCCCCACAACCGTCATGGTCATCGGAGGCGCCGAGACCGACTCATCACAGATCGCCCGGACCACCACGGTCTGGCCGACCGACCACCCAAGCGCCGCGGCGAGCAACTGATTCACCAAGAGATCCGAGGGTGAGCCGCGCGCAGTGGTGCGGAGGTCGCGGCCCATCACGATTCGCCAGGGGTGACGCGCCCCGGCATCAACGCCCGTCAGCGCGAACCTCGTTCGCCGATGATCCTTGCCGGTCGCTTCCCCCTCGGACACGCGCACGGCCACCGCGGCACCGACCTCCGGGAGCCCGCCGATCTGCGCGACCGCAAGCGACGCCTGGGCAATCGGCTCCGCGCCGGCAGGCATACCGTCGGTGGTCATGACGCGCACATCGAAGCCGACACTGTCGAGCACGTCGCGAAACGACACCAGCAACCCACGCGACAACAGCAGCATGTCGAACAGCAACGCGCCGACCGCGGCGATGCCGAGAATGCCCAGGGTCGACCGGCCCGGCTGACGAATCAGGCTGCGCGCGGCGAAACCGAACGACCTCATCGCCTCGTCACCGTCAGCACGTCGACCCGCAGAATGGACCACGACGAGACCAGTGTCGCCAGGACACCGAGCGGCACGGAAATCACCACCGATCGCAGCGCGATCGCCGGCGTGACGCGCACAAACACCAGCGCCGTGTCGTACTTCCACTGGAAGAACCCGTTAATGGCGCCTTGAAAGGCGGCCGACAGCACAACGCCAAACGCCGCGCCGGCCAGGGCGATGACGACGCCTTCCGCCAGCACCTGCCAGACAATCCGGCGTCGTCTGAAGCCGATGAGCCGCAGCACTCCCACCGTCGAACGTCGTTCGTCGACCAGCATCAACATCAGCGCCAGTAAGAAAATGCTGCTGGCGATCACGGTGACGATCGCGATGGCGTAATGAAAGCGCTCAAGCACCACGAACGGTTGCGCAGGTCCGCCGCCGGCGGCACTGACGACGACGCCGGGCAGCCTCGTGCTGACGCTGCGACGCAGGTCGTCTACCTGCGACGAGCCTTCGGCGACGACGTTGATGGTGTCGATCGCGTCCGCATCAACCGGATCGGCCGGGTCCGCGCTGAGGTCGATCATGTCCGGCAGGTGCATCCGCACTTCGTGCCTCGCCTGACCGAGCCGCATCGGATCCGGCACCGGCTCGTACTGGCCAACGATGCGAAAGGTTCGGGGATGCGCACCGCCGGGATCGGCCGAGAGCGACACCAGTTGACCAACGACCAGGTGTTCAGCCTCGAGGAGTTGGCGCGTGACAAGAATGGTCGGCACGGCCCCCGCCTGAGGGGGCGGGGTCTGTGCCACCACGGCACCCGCCAAGGCGCACGACAGCACCGCGGTCACTGCCAGGCGGCGAAACATTGCTTGGCGATTATAGCGACACGCCCATTCCCGGCTGCGGCGGCCCAAAGGTAAGATACCGGGTCGTGACAACGCTTGTGGACCGCACTGCCGCTGAACTCCTCCAGCTCGAAGAGCGCTACGGCGCCCACAACTACCACCCTTTGCCCGTGGTTCTCACGCGCGCGGAGGGCTGCTGGGTCTACGACGTCGAAGGCCGGCGGTATCTCGATTGCCTGAGCGCCTACTCCGCCGTGAATCAGGGACACGGCCACCCGGCGATCATCGCGGCTCTCATCGAGCAGGCGCGAAAGGTCACGCTCACCTCCCGCGCCTTTCACAACGATCAGCTCCCGCTCTTCTGCCAGGAACTCGCCACATTGACGGGTCTGGACGTCGTGCTCCCGATGAACACAGGAGCCGAGGCCGTCGAGTCGGCGATCAAGGCGGCGCGGCGCTGGGGCTACGAGCGTAAGCACATCCCCATCGACACCGCTGAAATCATTGTCTGCGCTGGTAACTTCCACGGCCGCACGACGACCATCATCAGCGCATCGTCTGAGC
>JAKFYA010000029.1 GCA_021731095.1 Acidobacteriota bacterium
GCCGCTACCGCGAGGAGAAGCTGGCCGGCACCGGCCTCACGCCGCTCTTTCCGGTGTGGGACGTGCCCACCCCCACGCTGGCGCGCGCCATGATGACAGGAGGCCTGCGCGCCCGGCTGTCGGTGGTGGATACGCGCGTGCTCGACGCCTCGTTTGCCGGTCGCGACTTCGACGAGCGCCTGCTGGCCGACCTGCCGACGGGCGTCGACCCGTGCGGCGAGAATGGCGAGTTCCACACGTGCGTGTATGCCGGCCCGATGTTCCGGGCGCCGATTGCCCTGACCGTCGGCGAGCAGGTCAACCGCGATCCGTTCGTGTTCCGCGAGCTGCTGCCCGCCTGACGCCGATGTCGTATCCGACCCGCATCGTCTGCCTGACGGAAGAGACCACCGAAACGCTGTACCTGCTGGGGGAAGGCGACCGCGTGGTCGGCGTCTCCGGGTACACCATGCGCCCGCCGGAG
Source organism: Acidobacteriota bacterium (assembly GCA_021731095.1). Classification (GTDB taxonomy): domain Bacteria; phylum Acidobacteriota; class Vicinamibacteria; order Vicinamibacterales; family UBA2999; genus JAKFYA01. The sequence continues at coordinate 464 of JAKFYA010000029.1, forward strand.
GCCCGGAAGAAACCCCGCATCTCGGCCTTCATCACGGCTCACTTCGAGAAGATCGAGGCGCTGAGGCCCGACCTGATTCTGGCGTTCTCGGACCTCCAGGCGGACATCGCCGCCGAGCTCATCCGTCGCGGGCACACGGTGGTCACCTTCAACCACCGCAGCATTGCCGAGATTCTCCAGATGGTCCGCATGGTGGGTGGGCTGGTGGGCAAAGGCCCCGAGGCCCATGCGCTCGCCGCGCGCTTCGAGTCCGACCTGGAGGCGATTCGCGCCTCGGCGGCCACCTTTCCGCGCCGCCCGCGTGTCTACTTCGAGGAGTGGGACGAACCGCTCATCTCGGGCATCCGCTGGGTGGAGGAACTGGTGGAACTGGCCGGAGGCGAGACCATCTTCCCGGAACTGCGTGATGCCAAGCTGGGCAAGGACCGGATTGTCAGCGCTGACGAGGTCATCCGTCGCAACCCGGACGTGATCATCGGCTCCTGGTGCGGGAAGCCGGTGCGAAAGAAAGCCATCGCGTCGCGCGAGGGCTGGGGCGAGGTGGCGGCCATCCGCGATGGCCACATCTATGAAGTGAAGTCGGTCTTCATCCTGCAACCGGGCCCGGCCGCGCTGACCGAGGGCGTGCGTCAGGTTCACGACATTCTGAAACGGGTGGCCACCAGTGCCACCGGAGCGCGCGCATGAGACCGTCCCCGATCATCCTCCTGGCTCTCGTCGCCCAGTGCGCAGGACCTGCCCCCGCGGCCTGGGCCCAGGCCCACCAGCAGGCCGACACGCGTCCCCTGGTCTCGGGCAGCCACGTGGCCGTGAGTGCACCAGGCACGCTGATGGGCGATACCTCGCCCGGCACAGACCTGCTCCTGATGAAGCTCGATGACGCGGGGATGCCGGTGACTGGTGAGGCGGCCGCTGGGGTTGGCGACCGCGTGAAGCTGAAGCTGGCGACGGGCGACCGGTGGCTGGTGGTTCGGCCCGGTGGCGGGGCCCGTTTCGGAGCACAGGGCGAAGGCACCGTCTTCCGGATGGCCACCCTGCCGCCAGCGCCACAGCCTCCGGCACCTGCCGTCCTGGTAGAACCGTTCACCGCCAGCACGGCGTTTGTCACCCTGGGCACCATGGACGGCGCTCCGTGCGGGCGCGTCGATTCGGCCGTGGAGCGGGGAAGCGCCACGGTGCCCGCGCTGCGGTTCGTCCCGCAGCGTCTGACGGCGTATGCGGACGTCCGCATCGGCAACCCGGTGAACATGTTCTATGAGCAGGAGCGGTCGTGCGTGACCCAGGCGCTGGAACGGACCGGCCTGAAGGCGGTCTTCGCCTCGCCAGAGGCAGCGCTGCCCCCGTTCACGGCGGCGCTTCAGGCCTGCATGGCCACGGCGGCGCCGGGCATCCCTGTGCAGTACACGTTGCTGCGCGTCGAGGCCGCCTGCCGCTGGTAGGCGGGACGCGGCCGGAGGCCGGGGCTACTGGCCAGCGTCCGGAGCGCTGGCCTGCCGCACAATCTCACGCACAAGCGCCGCGCAGAGCGAGACCAGAATCGGACCCAGCAGAATGCCCAGCGGACCGAACGCCACGGTGCCGCCGATGGCCGCCAGGCCCACCAGCATCGGGTGCTGCTTGTCGCGCGAACCGACCACGATCGGCCTGATGATGTTGTCGAACGACCCGACGACCACCACGCCCCACCCCACCAGAATCAGCGCCCGCGTATAGTCGCCGGTCACCAGCAGCCCCCCGGCCACTGGCACCCAGATAACCGGCGGGCCGAGCACAGGCACCACAGACGCCAGGCCTCCGATCGACCCCCAGAGCACCGGCGCGTGCAGGCCCACCATCCAGAAGGCGGCTGTCAGCAGGATGCCCTGGCCCACGGCCACGACAATTACGCCGCTGACATTGGCAATGGCTGAATCGCGCACAGCCGACAGCAGTCGCTCGGTCGCGTCAGTTTCGAGTGGCACCATCCGGGACACATAGCGGACCCACTGACCGCCATACCGGAGCAGGAAGTACAGGAACAACGTGACCAGGAATCCGTCGACCAGCGCCGAGGTCGCCCCGCCCAGCACCGAGCCAACCGCACGGAGCACGGCATCCGTGCTGCGGGTCAGACGCACCATCAACTCGGTCCGCAGCACATCCCGGTTGATGGGCAGTCTGGCGGCCACTTCGTCCACGACCCGGTCCACGGTGTGGGTGGCAAAGGCCTGCCAGCCCCCTTCCTCGACCGACTGCCGGTTCAGTGCGTCGTAGGCCGTCGACAGCTCGGCGCTGATCGAGAGCCCCGCTCCCACCATGAGGGCGCCGATGGTAAGCACGCAGGCCACGGTCACCAGGGCCGTGGACAGCACGGGTCGCCCTGTCCGTGCCGACAGGCGGGCCGTGGCCGGCGTCAGGGCAATGGCCAGTACCGCCGCCAGCAGGAACGCCGTGAGAAACGGCTCGGCGACCCAGACGAGCATCGGAGAGAGCGCCAGCAGCGCGGCTCCGAGGAAGAGCAACGCCCGAGTCCGCGTGGTGGCCGTGGTCACGCGGCCCCCTAGCGGCGAGGTGGAGCAGGCGGATGATGCGCCGGCACGTGCGCGGCCGAGGCCGGCTCCACCAGCGCACCATAGACGAGCGAGCGGTACTTGTAGTGCAGGTCCGACGAGCCGCCATAGTTCGCCAGCTGCGCCAGGAAGACGGCCGAGATCTGTTCCGTCGGATCACCCCAGTAGCGCGTGAAGTAGGCGCTGCGGTACCCGAAGTCGCCGGCGCTGCCGAGGTGATGTGCGCTGGCCGGGTCGAGCGTCAGCTCGAAGCCATATCCAAAACCGAGCAGACCAAAGCCGGGATTCTGATACGACTCGCCCACCTGGTTGCTGAGCATCAGCGCCACGCTCTTCGGGCTGAGCAGCCGCACCCCGTCAAGCTCGCCGCCGTTCAGCAGGAGC
>JAKFYA010000445.1 GCA_021731095.1 Acidobacteriota bacterium
TGCACAGGTGGTGGAGATTCCCGCCGGCTTTCTCGTGATGCCGGGCCTCATCGACATGCACGTGCACCTGCGCGAGCCCGGGCAGGAGCACAAGGAAACCGTGGCCACCGGCACCGAGAGCGCGCTGGCCGGCGGTTTCACCGCTGTGGCGTGCATGCCCAACACGACGCCGGTGAATGACGACGCCAACGTCACCAGCTACATCGTGAACAAGGCACGCGAAGCGAACCTCGCGCGTGTGTATCCCATCGGCGCCGTGTCGCGCGACTCGAAGGGTGAGCTGCTGGCCGACATTGCCGAGATGCACCAGGCCGGCTGCGTGGCGCTGTCGGACGACGGCCACCCGGTGCCCACCGCGCTGCTCATGCGGCGCGCGCTGGAGTACGCCAGCATGTTCGACATGCCGGTCATCGATCACTGCGAAGACCCGTCGCTGAAGGCCGACGGCGTGGCGCACGAAGGGCACTGCGCCGCCAATCTCGGCCTCAAGGGCATTCCCGCCGCCGCGGAATCCATCATGGTGGCGCGCGACATCCTGCTGTCGGAGGCGACCGGCGGTCATGTGCACATCGCGCACATGAGCGCCAGCACCTCGTTGCGCGCCGTGCGGCAGGGGAAGGAAGCCGGCATCCGCGTGACGGCGGAGGTGACGCCGCATCACTTCGCGCTGACCGATGCCGCGCTGGCCGACCCGATTCCCTACGACACCAACACCAAGATGAATCCGCCGCTGCGCGAAGCGCGCGATGTGGATTCGATGATCTCGGGCCTGGCCGACGGCAGCATCGACGCCATTGCGACCGACCACGCGCCGCATCACTACGACGAGAAGAACGTGGAGTTCGACCACGCGCCCTTCGGCATCGTGGGCCTGGAAACAGCCGTGTCGCTGACCTTCGACCGGCTGGTGCACAAAGGCATCATCGGCCTGCCGCGCATGGTCGAGCTGCTCTCGCTGAACCCCGCGAAGATTCTGCGCGTCACCGGCGGCACCCTGAGCGAAGGCGCCCCGGCCGACATCACCATCCTGGCGCCAGACCTGCTGGTGCGGGTGGAGGCCAAGGCGCTGCGCTCGAAGAGCAAGAACACCCCGTTCAACGGGTGGGAGCTGCGTGGTGGCGTGGCTGCGACGATTGTGGGTGGACGCACCCTGTATGTGAACGACGCCACGCCGCTGGCGTTGGCCTAACGACTTTCGGGAAGAGAGCGGCAGACGAAATGAGCAAGCGGGACGAGCTTCGAGACAAAGCGCTTCAGAACCTGCAGCAGCACTCTGTGCTGATGCTGAACGGCCACTTCGACTTCGGCAATGGCTTTCACGGCACCACGTATCTGAACCCGCACCAGTTGTTCCGGAACCCCTCGACCATCTGGCGCTTTGCGCAGGACCTGCTGGACGTGGTGCCGCAGGTGATTCTGGAAGACACGGACGTGGTGGCCGGCCCCGTGATGGGCGGCGCGCTCCTCGCTCACACCATTGCCGGCCTGCTCGACAGCCGCCGTCCACTCGGCCGCGAGGCCACCAGCTTCGCCCCGTTCCAGGAGGGACCTGATGGCCCGAGCCTGAGCCGCTTCTATCAGGACGTGGTGAAGGGCCAGCGCGTCCTGCTGGCCGACGACGTGCGCAACACCGGCCAGACCCTCGCGCAGTGCGCCGAGCTGATTCGCCAGGCCGGCGGCACCGTCATCGCCAGCGTGCAGATCTACGACCGCCTCGAGGCCCTCGTCGACCTCGGGGTGCCAAACGTCTCGCTCGCCGAATACCGTCGCCCCGGCCGCGTGCCCGCCGCCGAGTGCCCCCAGTGCGCGGCCGGCGTGCCCGTCACCGCCTTCTAGCCTCCACCATCTATCGCACGCGCGCCCCCTGGACACCTGCCGGTGTTAGCATGTGCGGCAACAACAGTGTAAGGACGCGAAGCCGACGCTGCCGCGTCCGATTCAGGCCGCGGACGCGTGTGGGCGAGCGGCCTACTTAGTTCACGGTAGCGGCGCGTGTTCGACGTTGACCGGGCGCCTTGACGAGGGCAAGGACCAAGCCATGAATGACGAGTCCTTCGAGGTCGTTGGCACGTTCTTGACCCGGGTCGATGCGGAGCTGGCCAGGACCGCTCTCGAAGCCGAAGAGATCGAAGCCACCGTTGCTGCCGACGATGCCGCCGGCATGCGTCCGCACCTGTGGCTGAGTGGCGTGAGGGTCTGGGTTCGATCAACAGACGCGGCCCGGGCACAGGCAATCTTGCAGGCGGCTGAAGCGACTCCTGAGTAAGGCGCGTATCGAGCGGCAAGGGAACAGAGTGCCGTCTCACATCCAGTTGCAGCCGACGCGCCGACCGGCGCCTGTCGGTGCGCGGCTGAGTTGGCGTCGTTAGACGCACTTAAGGCAGATTGAACGATGTCTTTGTACAACAAACCCGTTCGAGTACTGATGCAAGACATGGTGCAAGCCCTTGGCCTGGCGCCAGGACAGGGGTTCACCAAGGAAGATGCCATTGCTTGGTTTGCCGCCCAGTACCCGTTGGTCAAGGAGGGTACGATTGCCGCGCACCTGATCCGACTGTCCACGAACAACAAGAACCGCCTTCACTACAGTGCTCGGGCCGACGGGTCCGACGATGTGTTCTTTCAACTCGACCCCGCACGATTTCGTCTGTACGACGTCGCTTCGGATCCTGCGCCCATCCGGGACCCGTCACAGACCGGTCCGGCAGAGCCGCTCTCTCCGGAGCTTTCCGCGGCCTCCACGGAGTTCGCGTACGAGCACGACTTGCGCGACTACTTGTCGAAGAATCTGACGCTGATTGAGCCCGGCCTTCATCTGTACGCGGAAGAGAGTGTCTCGGGTGTGGAGTTTCCGGCCGGCGGGCGGTTCATCGATATCCTCGCTCTCGACTCGTCGGGCGGATACGTCGTGATCGAGCTAAAGGTATCGCGTGGTTACGATCGGGTCGTCGGGCAGCTCCTCAGGTACATCGGTTGGATCCAGAAGCATCATGCAGAGCCAAACCAACGGGTGCGCGGCATCATCGTTGCCAAAGACGTGACATCTGATTTGCGCTTGGCCTGCTCCACGATCTCCGATGTCCTGCTCTTTGAGTACAGCCTCTCGGTGTCTCTGACGCCTGTGACCCTGTGATAGCAAGTCGGCTTCCAACTAGCGCTTGCATCCGATGGTGCCAGTTGCGACTATGAGGCGCCGCGGCTGATGCGCCAACGTTGGCCAGAACGAAGACCAACACGAAGGCACCAATGCTTGAGACCGTCTCCAAGTCTGACGACAAGGTCACGATTCGGGCAACTGTGCGCGCGGTGGGCGTCTACTTGGACAACCATTCGCTGATCGATCTCGCAAAAGGTGACCCGGCTCGGCGGCAGACGTTCTTGGACTGTCTACATG
>JAKFYA010000072.1 GCA_021731095.1 Acidobacteriota bacterium
GGGTAAATGGATCGGGGCGGGCTGGCTCATCGGCGTGGCCAAGAGCATGGAGACGTTTCTCATGCGCCAGGCGTTGTCGGTCACCACGGTGACGCATGCCTTTGTCGAGCATTTCGTCGAGCATCGCAATGTGCCCCGCGCCCGCCTCAGTTTCCTGCCCAATGGAGCCAACGTCGACGTGCTGCGGCCTCTTCCGCGCGATAGCGGCTACGCGCACGAGTTGGGCGTCAGCGATCGGACCGTGTTCACCTATGCCGGTACTCACGCCCACTACCAGGGGCTGGAAGTAATCGTCGAAGCCGCGAAACTGCTCGTCGATCGCAAGGACATCGTGATTCTGATGGTCGGGCAGGGCCCGGTACGTGGACAGCTCATGGAGGAAGCGAAGGCGGCCGGTCTGACGAATATCCTCTTCCGTGATTCTCCGTTTCACGACATGCCGCGTCTCATGTCGATCACCCACGCTTCGCTCGTGGTTCTCAGGGACATGCCCGCCGCGATGAAGATGCGGCTGTCCAAGGCGATCCCTCCGCTTGCGTGCGGCGTGCCTCTGATCTACGCCGGACGCGGAGAATCGGCGGACATTATTCAACGAGAAGGGTGCGGGCTGGTTGTCGAACCAGAGCGCGCCGAGAAGCTTGCCGCGGCGATTCGTGAGATGGCAGACAACGTCACGGCCAGAAACGAGATGGGCGAGCGCGGTCGGAAGCTGGCAGAAGGCCAGTTTTCGTGGCGATTTCTGGTGAGAGACTGGTGGCGCCAGATCACGTCCATCGAGGCCGGAAAGAACCCAGCTATCCCAGCGGGGAGATAGTCTTGGGACCCGCCGAATTCACGCAGAGCCAGCATGGTTGAGGGCCGAACCGATCCGACCCGCAGTGAAACCGCGGGGCACATGCGACACCAGGCCACGAGGAATCGCGAAACCTTCCGTGGGCTCCTTCTGTGCGTGCTAGGAATTGCGCTGGTCGCTCTCGTGCCATGGATCGTCTCGCGGATCGCCTTCCCCGCGGAACCGTTTGATGCCTCGGTGATATATCGCTCCCAGGAAGGAGACATAGAGTACTTCCCGCTCGTTGCGGAGCTCGCGCGGGGAACGGTCACAGATGAAACCATCAAGGAGTCCCGAGGGGCTCTCCTCCGGCCGTTTCCTCATGTGACGCTCCTGCCGCACGCCGTGTCCGTTGCGGCGTTTGGATCCTACGGCTTCGTCGTCGCTGATGTGCTTGCGGCCATCAGCTACCTCCTGTTGCTGGTCTTGTTGTTTCGCACAGTTGGCGTGTCACACGCGCTGAGCATCATGGCGGCGTTCTGCGTCGCCTTGCGCATACCGGTCTATCTACTCGACTCCGCTGGGCTGCCGGCGGTCTTCACACTGTGGGGGATGAGAATTCCGCGTCCCTTCATTTCAGAGCTGTACCTCCTCTTGACGCTCATCGCCACGTGGCGGCTCCTCGTCAACCCTGCGCGAGTCATTCACTGGCTCGTGCTCGCTGGCGCCCTTGGATTGCTCGTTCAGGGAGATATCCATGCGGTGTTGATATTCGCGCTCTCGAGCCCGGCTCTCATGTTCGTCATTGTCAGACGAGAGGGTGTTCTGCGAACCCTCCGCAACAGTGTCTACGCGGGGCTGTTTCTCGCCGTTGTCATGTCGCCGTTTCTCGTGCAGCACTTTCTCGAACATCCTGACATTCCAGTGCGATGGGGAATGTTTCCGATGCGCCGGTTGTCAGGCTTCAGATTCTTCTGGGAACTGCTGTCTTGGAAAGAGTTGATTGGCGTCACATTCGCTGCGTCGTTCGTCCTGTTTGTTGGGACACGATCGCGGCCGCAGGAGGACGTCGACGGTGCCGTCGGCCGGAATGAAGGCACTCGACACGTGTGGTTCTATAGCGCGGCGCTCATGATTGCGGCGCTCGTGTCCATGCCGGTGTCTGTTGTGGTTCTCGGAGCAATCGTTCAACCGAGCCACTTCTGGGACCGTGCATCCAGACTGTACAGCTACGTGGTCATCGCCTTCCTGGTCGTGTGGATCGATGCCTTTCTTCGACGCCGAGGAGAGCGAGCTGACCGTGGGACGGCGCCCGTCGGTCGCGCGTACTTCTATGGAACAATCGTCGCCCTGCTGGTCATCGGGTTGGGGTACAAGATGCGCGAATCGTCTGTGTACCGCAATCACTTGAGACCACAGTTCTTCGGCGCGCACACGGTGGCGACACAGCCGTCATACCGGGAATCGTTCAGCGAGCTGGCATCGTTTCTCGATCGCAACGTCCCTCACGATGCCGTGGTTGCAACATTCGACCATCAGGTATTCTCGTGGTGGCTGACATTCCATCGGGGATATTCGTTTCTCGTCGAACCATTCGTGTCCAGTGTCTCAGACGCCGAATTGGAAACCAGGCTCGCGGTACTGTGCAGGCAATTGGGAATGTCGCCTGAGGACTACAGGGAGTTCGTCCAGGAGCCATATATCAATATCTTCTGGCTCGGCCTGCTCAAGTACGAGGCGTCTCGGTGGTATACATACTCGTCATTGGATGACTACACGGATGAGCAGAGGCTGAAAATCGTCAGGTCACGAGACTTCTGGCAGATGATCATTCCACAGAGTGAGCTCAGACGACTCGGCAAGCACTACGAGAATCTGACGAGCGTTGACGTCGACGCGCGCGCTCTGGACATCATCGTTCTGAGCAACAGAGGTCCAGAGAAGCACCTGGCGCCGGCGGCGGGCGTCTGGCAATCGCGATTCCAGAACGACGGATTCAGGGTGTATTCCAGGTCTGCACGATGAACATCAGGATATTGACAGCGGCGTACCGCGAGCGGGAATCGCTGCGATCTCTGATCCCAGAACTTGATGCCGCCGCCAGGGCGCTCCGGAGCGCCGGCCATGACGTGCGCCTCACCATCGTCGATGACGGGTCTCCCGACAACCGACCGGATGACGCGCTTGGTGCCGGACTCACCGGCAGTGGCCTGCAGGAAATAGAAGTCACGATTCTGCGCAGAAATCTTGGCCACCAGCGGGCAATTGCGATTGGCCTGTGCCAGTTGCGTGAGGTTCAGGACTGCGATCTCATTGTCGTCATGGACTCCGACGGCGAGGACAAACCGACCGACGTTCCACGTTTGGTGCAGGCGATTGTCGAGCGCGACGACGCGGATGTCGTGTTTGCCGAGAGGGCGAGGCGATCCGAGGGTGCGGTATTTCGAATCGGCTACCAATCGTACCGGCTGCTGCATCGACTTCTCGTCGGCTTTCCCATCCGCTTCGGGAATTTCAGCGTCATTCGGCGGGCCGCCGTCGAGCGCCTCGTGGTGGCTCAGGAGGTCTGGAGCCACTATGCCGCCAGCGTGGTGCGGTTGCGCATACCCTACACG
>JAKFYA010000316.1 GCA_021731095.1 Acidobacteriota bacterium
CCCGCTTTCGGTGCATCCCAAGGTCAGCAAGGATCTGGGTACCCGGCACAGGGCGGCGCTGGGCATCACGGAAGAGAACGACGCGGTGGCCATCGTGGTGTCTGAGGAGTCGGGCAGCATCTCCATTGCCGTCGGCGGGAACCTGGAGCGTTCGCTGTCGGCAGACCATCTGCGAACGCGTCTCCAGGAGCTGGTGGGGCTCAGGCGCCGACGCATAGGCGTCCGGCCTCGCGGCGGGAGGGCATCCTGATGGGCCGCTTCGCCATCCGCAATCCCGGTCTCAAGCTGCTGTCCATCGTGGTGGCCGCGCTGCTCTGGTTTCTGGTCTCAGGACAGCAGGAAGCGCAACGCACGATGCGCATTCCGCTCGAGTATGCGAATCTCCCGCCCGAACTGGAGCTGCGCGGCGAGACGCCGATGGTGGTCGATGTCCGCGTGCGTGGCTCGGCCGCGGCGCTGGGACGCATCGCGCCCGGCGAGCTGGTGGCGGTGCTCGACCTGCGTTCGGCCAGGCCCGGTCGCCGGCTGTTTCACCTGGGCGTGAAGGACGTCCGCACCCAGTTCGGCATTGATGTCGTGCAGGTGGCGCCGTCCAACGTCAGCATCACGGTCGAACCATCCGAAACCCGGTCGCTGGCCGTCATGCCGGACCTGGAAGGTGATCCGGCGCCCGGCTATCGCATTGGCAAGGTGTCGGCCCAGCCGCCAACCGTCGAGGTGATCGGGCCGGCCAGTGCCGTCAGCAGTCTCACGCGGGTGGTGACGGAGCCGGTGTCGGTGGCCGGTGCGGCCACTCGGGTACGCGAAACCGTCAACGCCGGGGTGGCCGACCCCTCGGTTCGTCTCAAGGCAGCGCAGCGGGTGACGGTGGACGTCGAGATCGTCCGCGACGCGTCTGCCGGCAAGTAGGTCCAGTCATGTCACGGCTTTTCGGAACAGATGGTGTGCGCGGCCACGCAGGTCGCTATCCGCTCGACCCGCCGACCGTGCGTCGCATCGGCGCGGCGCTCGTGCGCGCGCTGCGCCAGGGTGACGCACCCGTGCGCCTGCTGGTCGGTCGTGACACCCGCGAGTCGGGCGACTGGATCGAGCGCGAGCTGGCCTTCGGCGCGTCCGGCGAAGGCGCCTCCGTGGTCAGCGCGGGCGTGGTGCCCACTCCGGCCATTGCCTATGTGACACCCGCCTCCGGCTACACGGCTGGTGTGGTCATTTCTGCCTCGCACAATCCGTTCGAGGACAACGGCATCAAGGTCTTTTCCGGCACAGGCGAAAAGCTGTCGGAGGCGCGTGAGCAGGCCATCGAAGCCATGGTGGCCGATGCAACCTGGGCGGCACCCGTGGGCGAGGCCGGGCCGGTGGCTGCCGTTGACTGCCGCGCTGCCTATCTGGCACATCTGCGCCGGATCGTCCCGCCCGACGAGTCGCTGCGCCGCCTGAGCATCGTGGTCGATTGCGCGAATGGCGCCACGACCACCGTGGCGCCCGAGCTGTTCCGCGAGCTGGGCCTGGACGTGCACTGCATCGGCTGCTCGCCCGATGGGCGCAACATCAACCTGCGCTGCGGTTCCACCGCGCCTGCGCTCCTGGCGCAGACCGTCGTGGATGGGGGCTACCACCTGGGCATCGCGTTTGACGGCGACGGCGATCGCGCCATCTTCGTCGACGGTCTTGGCCGCGTGGTCGACGGTGATGCCGTCATGTTCCTGTGCGCGAAGCAGATGCTGGCCGAGCGTCGCCTGAAGGGCGGCGCCATTGTGGCCACCGTCATGAGCAACATCGGGCTCGAGCTGGCGCTGCGCGACGTCGGCCTGTCGCTGGTCCGGTGCGCGGTGGGCGACAAGTACGTGTCCGAGGAAATGGTCCGTCGCGGGCTGTCGCTGGGTGGCGAGCAGTCGGGGCACATCATCTTTGCGGAACACCTGCTGACCGGAGACGGGCTCGCCACGGCGCTCAACGTGCTGCGGACGCTGGTGGCAACCGGTCGCACGCTGGCCGATCTGGCGTCAGAGATGACGGCCTATCCGCAGGTGCTGCTGAACGTGCGCGTGCCCGAGCGCGTGCCGCTCGAGCACATGCCGGCCGTGGTGGAGGCGATGGCACGTGTCGAGGCACGTCTCGGTGGCCAGGGGCGCCTGCTGGTGCGCTACTCCGGCACCGAACCGCTCCTCCGCGTGATGCTGGAGGGGCAGGACGCGACCCAGATTCGTGGCTGGGCCGAGGAGATCATCGCCGCGGCCAGCAGCCACTTCGCGGTGGTGCCGTAGTGGCGGCGACACTCTCAGTGAACGTCAACAAGGTGGCCACCCTCCGCAATTCGCGCGGTGGCGCGGTCCCCTCGGTGCTCGAAGCGGTCCGGGTGTGCCTGGACGCCGGCGTGCGGGGCATCACGGTGCATCCCAGAGCCGACGCCCGCCACATCACCTTCGCCGACGTGCGGGAGATTGCCGCGTTGCTGGCGCCACTCCGTGGGCGCGTCGAGCTGAACATCGAGGGCGACCCGCGTCCGGATCTCCTGGACCTGGTGCTGGAGGTGCGGCCCGACCAGTGCACGCTGGTGCCGGTGCACCCGGGCGAGGTGACCAGTCAGGCCGGGTGGCAGGACGATGCCCAGGGGGCCCAGGTGGCACCCGCGGTGGCGCGTCTCAAGGCCGCCGGCGTCCGGACCAGCCTGTTTGTCGACCCGGAACCCCAGCCCATCATCTGGGCTGCGCGTCAGGGCGCCGACCGGGTGGAGCTGTACACCGAACCCTTTGCCCGTGCGTTCGAGCAGTCGGCCGTTGCGGGTCTGGTCTCGTTTGCCAGGTACGAGGTGGCTGCCGCCGAGGCGCACGCCCATGGCCTGGGCGTCAACGCCGGACACGACCTGGACCTCCAGAACCTGGTGCTGTTCAGAACCTTGCCGCACCTGGACGAAGTCTCCATTGGCCACGCCCTCATCAGCCGGGCCCTGTTTGCCGGTCTTGACCCTGTGGTCCGGGAATACCTGCAGGTACTGGCCGGATAAACTAAGATTCACTGGTCCCCGACCATTCACTCATGAAAACGGAATCCATCGTCTTTGCTCTCGGCGGCCTGGTTGTCGGCCTCCTCGTTGGCTGGATCGTCGGCGACCAGCAGGCCCGCAACTCCGGCCCGGTCGTCACCACCGCTGCGGCGCCTGCGCAGGCCGGCAGCGACACGCGTCAGCCGCCGCCCCTCGATCAGGAAAAGGTCAAGGCGCTGACCACCGTCGCCCAGAACGACCCGAAGAACTCCACGCCGCGCGTGCAGCTCGGCAACCTCTACTTAGACGCCGAACAGTTCGGCGAGGCGATCAAGTGGTACGAAGAGGCGTATGCGCTGGATGGTCGGGATGCCAATGTCAGCACCG
>JAKFYA010000244.1 GCA_021731095.1 Acidobacteriota bacterium
CTGTCCGCCTTTCATTTGAATGCGGCCATCGGCGCCCCTTACGACGCCAGGCAGGAGCGGCAGCAGCGCGCGCACATCGTCGGCGACCGGGGCTCGTTCGAGCAGAACGCCCGGAAGCGATTCCGCAGTACTCGAGTTGGTCCGCGACCCATCGGGAGCAGCCACGACCACCTGTTCGGTCACGCCGAGATTCAGTGTGATGCGGCGGACTGTGCCTGGTTGCACCTCCACGGCGACGCCATCGGCGTGCCGCGAATCTGCCGTCAGCGCCCGGACTTCGTACGCCCCCGGCGGCACGTCACGAAAAGTAAAGGCTCCGTTCTGGTCGGTTACCGCAGTCGCGATCACGCGGGTGGAATCGACGACGAGCTCCACCACGAGGCCCGGTACCGCGGGGGTAGATGATCCGCCTGTTACCGTGCCCTCGATCGCGCCAGCCGCGACCGCGGCTGCCTGTCCAACGGCCGCCGCAGGTGTCAGCAGCGCGGCTCCGAACGCGAGTGCCACGGACAGCTGGCACAGACCAGAATGCGACACGGGTCCATGATAAACGCCATCGTCAATAGCTGCCGGATCGGAATCGCGTAAGATTCACAGCTTCCATGCTGGTAAGGCGTTTCCTGTCGCACAACGCCCTGAGGACGCGATTCAGGGTCTCCCGGGCCCAGGCGCTCATCGTCTCGTTCCCGAAGTCGGGCAGAACGTGGCTGCGGCTCATGGTCGGGAAAGCGTTGTGTACGCGATTCGGTATTCCGGACGCGAAGGCCCTGGCCATCGATGAGCTATCGTCCAGGGCGGGCCTGCTGCGCACCTACGTCACGCACGACGGCACCGCCATTGAAGACGGATACACCCATCGCCAGCTTCCGGTCGGGAAGAAGCGCTATGCGAAGAAAAGAGTTGTGCTGCTGACGCGTGACGCGAAAGACGTCCTGGTCTCCTCGTACTTCCACGCGACCAGACGGGCGCGCCTGTACTCGGGAGACATCTCGATGTTCGTTCGCGACGATCGCTACGGCGCGCGGAAGCTGGCACGATTTCATCAGATCTGGGCGGAGCACGCGCACGTGCCTGTCGCCTTCATGCTGGTTCGCTACGAGGATTTGCAGAGCAGGCCGGAAACAGTGCTGACGAACGTGCTGGAGTTTATCGGCCTTCCGACGATGGACCAGGACATCGTGCGCCAGGCTGTGAGGTTCGCAGACTTTGGCAACATGCGGGCCCTGGAGCGTTCGGGACGATTCAGTGAGGCGATTCTGCGTCCTGGCCAGATCGACGACGAGGAGAGCTACAAGGTCAGGCGCGGCATCGTCGGCGGGTATCGTGACTACCTCGGGGAAGATGCGGTTCGCTACGTCGATGACGTCATCGCAGAGGGTGGGCGGTCCTTCGAGAACGTGCCGTCCCTGACGATATGGCCGACGTCGGACAGGATCGTTCCAGCAGTAACACGAGCGCCGGCAGAACGTTCATGAGTGCCAACACCGCCGATTCGGCAGCAGGTTCGCGACCGCGTGGGGAAACCTTTTCAGGTCTGTCCAGAGCGGGGCGCTTCCAGGCTCGACGATGAAGACGCCTTGCCGCATGATGAAGAACTGAAAGCACGCGGAGATTGCCGAGACGGAGAACGAGACCAGGAGACTCATCGCCAGCTTCGGGGTTCCAGAGAACCAGTGCACGATGAAGCCGAGCGCGTAGTTGAGCACCGAGAGCTGAACCGTCACCGCCAACGCTCCTTTCCATGCCGGTTCGACCAGGCGAAACCACTGCGCGAGAGAGGCGAAGGCGCCGGTCACGACGATGCGATAGGCCATCTCTGTCAGCATCGCGTCAATGGCCGAATGGAGCCCTGCGACGATGTTGACGCTGAAGAAAATCGCCCCTCTGAACAGACCACTGAGCAGCGCTGACTTCCAGTTCCAGCGCCGCAGGAGGATCTCCACGGGGTGCGCGAGGAGGTATCGACTGGCCTCCGCCAGCGAGCGTCGATGCAGGGTGGACGCGTGAGTCATGATGAATTCGAACCGCGCTGAATAATCATACCTGCGGCGATCTTAGTGGCCTGTACTCCCGGTATGCGCGCTCGTCGCGCCTTGCGATTCGGGCGTTCCCTTGTTCGACCGACGCTTCTGGAACCTGTCATCGGCGAGCACGTGTCGGGGGTATTCGATCACGGTCTGGTGGTGTGGACAGCACCGAACCCGGGCCTGTGGTTTCAGCAGGCTCTGTGGGAATGGACCGGCGGACCGGGGGTATCCGTCCACGGATCGCCCGGATCAAGGTCCGGTCTTCGGCGTCGAGGCGCACGAATTTCCACATGGCGACATACGCGAGCAGGAAGATCGCCGCGGCCACCGAGGCGCCTGTCGAGCCCCGCCATGCCATGCGCGCAACGATGGCCGGAATGAGAGCCGCGGCAGATGCGATGGCCGGGCGTCGTAGTGACAGCCAGGGCCACCACCATCCTTCGAGGATCCGGATCTCGACGAGGAGCATCAGCGCCCGGACCGTGGTGGCCATCAGTGCAGCGAGCGCGGCGCCAAGTGGTCCGTGCATCGGAATCAGGAGCGCGGAGATCCCAGCCTGGACCGAGACAGCGATCGCTCCGTTCAGCAGGTTGAGCGTCGGCCGCCTGACGATCAGCAGGCTGTCGAGGGCCACCATGACCCCGTGGGCCCCGGCGGCGACGGCCAGCACGCGCAGCCAGGAAGCGCCAATCTCGAAGCCAGAACCATAGAGACCCAGAATGGCGCCGCCTCCCAGAATCAGGACGCAGACCGCGGGTCCAATCAGGGCCACCAGCCAGCGACCGACCTGGCCGGCCTGATCTCGTGCCCCGGTCTCCGTTGCGTGACGTCCCGCTCTTGCTGCCGCTGGTGTGAGCGCGAGGCCGAAGACCTGCCGGAACCTCCTCAGTACACCTGCCACCTCCGCGGCGGCCGCATAGATACCGATCGTCGCGATCGTGACCCCTTCGGCGCGGTTCACGAACATGCTCAGGAGCAACACGTCGGCACGCGAGGCCAGAACATCCACGACGTGAAAGGCGGCGATCGGCAGGGAGAACCCGACGAGGCCCCTGCTGGCTCCGGAGGGCACAGGCGGCGCGGACGCTTCAGACGAGGCGATCAGTCTGGACGTCAATCGCCATGCGGCGCCACCGCCGGCAATCGCGCCGAGCGTCGTCGCCACCGCGGGGCTTGTCGCCCCCAGGCCGAGCGCATAGCCGGCGACGAGTGCAACGATCATGACCGCGGTCCCGAGGGCGCCCTGCGCGTAGAGGTCGTGATGGACGACTTGAAGACCACGCGCGACCTGGGCACTGACGCGACCGACCGCGATAGCCGGGAGCGACACCGCCAGGATC
>JAKFYA010000437.1 GCA_021731095.1 Acidobacteriota bacterium
CGCATGGCGGTCACGCCCCCGATGGCGAGCACCGGCACGGGCACTGCCCGCACGACCTCTGCCAGTCGTTCCACGCCCGCCGCCTCCCGCCCAGGCTTGGACGTGGTCGGATAGACCGTGCCAAACAGGACATAGTCCAGCGCCCCGCCCTCCGCGACTGCGCTGGCCACCCCTGCATCGTGGATGGACTGCCCCACGATCGCCCCTGGACCCAGGCAGTGACGCATCCGCACGGCCGGCGCTGCGGACTCAGGCAGGTGCACGCCAGCCGCTCCCGCTGCCCGGGCGATATCGGCCCGCTCATTCACCAGCACGCGAATCCCGCTGCCAGCCGTTGCCTCGACCAGCGTCGACACCAGGGCACACAGGTGTCCTGCCTCCAGCCCGGGCTCTCGCACCTGGACCAATCCCACGCCCAGTTCAGCGGCCATCTGGACCCGGTCTCTCAAGGCGACTTCCCAGGCCGCTCCCAGCCGTCGCCTGTCCGTCACCATCTGGACCAGTGCCCGCATTACGGCCTGCCGCCATCAGCCGGCCCAGGCGCCTGCGGGGGTTCCGGTCCACGACGGAACCCGGCAATAGCCGACGCCAGTTCTCCCAGAGCCGCAGCCATGTTGACAAGGCCAAGTCCCGACACGCCGCCGCGTACGAACGGGTTGGTCATCGTGACCTGCAGCCACGGCAACCACTGGCCAAAGAAGTTCCGATCCCAGAACGGCGTCCAGGGCACCACCGCCAGCAGAAACCCGACCTCGACGAAAAAGGCTACCAGCACAAAGCGACGCATGCGGCTCAGCCCTCCGTTCCGGCCCTGGTCAGCCGTCCGATGCGTGCCGCCAGCGTCGCATCATCCGGCGCATCCACCGCGGCTTCGATCAGAATCGCCAGAGCACGCGCACTCTCTCCCGAGCGCTCAAGGGCATCTGCCAGACTGACCAACACCGCGCGGCCCCGCCCCTCATCGGGTGCAGGCGCCTCGGCCGCCCGCTCCAGCCACTCGATTCCGCGCGCGTCATCGCCGCGCTCGACAAAGAGCTGCCCGAGCCGGGACGCCGCCTCGAACCGGAGCGGCGGCACGCGCGCAGCCCGCTCCAGTGCGGCCACCCCTTCCACGAGCCTCCCAGCTGCGAGGTGCGCCAGACCAGACTCAAGGTCTGCCTGTGCCGCGGCTGATGCCTCCGCTGCCTCGCGCAAGCGCCCGAACACCGTATCGAGATCGTCTGCCGGCAGTTGGTGCACTGCAGCCTCCGGAGACACGGGGGCCGACAAGTCTGCCAGCAGTGCGGTCAAATCGATCTCCGGCGTGGCTTCCGGCTCGCCCGTTTCACCAGCGACGGCCATCTCCACCTCACGCCAGTCGTCGACGACAGGCACACCCGGGCCCTGGTCCCGCACCTCGGGCGCCGGCACTGCGGGCTCGCCTGGCCCTTCCTCGTCCGGGTGCAGCAGGCGCTCCAGGGCCCCGTCAGGGTCGGCCTCGCCCAACGCGCGCAGGGCAGCGCAGGCGCGCGCACGGTTGGCATCGCTGGGAACACGGAGCACCAGATCCTCGGCCACGGCCCAGGCCTCATCTGCCCGGCCGGTTCGCAGCCAGGCATCGACCAGCGAACCCTGGGCCGCGTCCAGCCGGTCGTGGAGATCTCCATCGACGCACAGCTCGACCAGGCGCATCAGCCGCTCGGGGGACCCGCTGTCCCCCGCTGTCGACAGCTCGAGCGCCTCGACCGCAACAGCCCAGGCCTGCTCACGCACGGCGAGTTCCACAACCGCGTCCGCGCAGTCGATGGCGGCCTGCGCAAACCCCCGCCCTGCCAGATCCCGCACCAACGGCAACAGTTCCATGCGCGCCGCCGGCGCCTGCACAAGCAACCGGCCCAGCACGGCCCGTCCACGGGCGCCCTGCCCACGCTCGAACTCCATCCGCGCGACGGCCAGCAACAGCCGGGGGTCGGCCGCGGCAGCAGCAGCCCCGGTGTCTCCGTCGGCCTCCAGCCTGGCGAGCCGCACGGCCACCTCCGCCGCGCCCTCCTGGTTGCCGCGGGAGACGCGTTGCGCCACCACGGCGGCCAGATAGGCCCGGGCATCCGCCAGCAGGCCCTGCTGTTCGGCGATGGCCGCAAGTTGCAGCCGGGCATGCTCATCGCCAGGTTCCAGTTTGAGCACCCGCTTGTAGAGGGCGCCCGCCTTGGGATAGAAGCCCTCGCTCCACAGGTGATCAGCCAGACGCGTGAACGCGAGTGCGGCATCTGGGGCCGAGCCAGCCCTGGCATGCAAGTCGGCCAGCGTCTGGAGGACGGCCCAGTCACTCGGGTCGTCCTGGAGCAGCCTGGCATACTCGGCAATGGCTGGTTGAAGCCGGCCAAGACGGACGAGCTTCTCGGCCTGTTTCAGGACGGCATCGCGTTCCATCGAAGCCATGGGTCAGGACACCGGAGCGGCGTCGCTCAGGGTGCGCAATGCGCGGGGACGGAAGGACTGTCGATGGAGGGGCGAGTATCCGTGACGGGCCAGGGCATCGAGATGCGTGGCCGTGCCATACCCTTTGTGGCGGGCATAGCCATAGCGCGGGTCGACCGCGTCCTGGGCCATCATCTCGCGATCCCGCAGGACCTTCGCCACGATTGAGGCGGCGGCAATAGCCGCGCACCGTCTGTCGCCGCCAATGATGCCCTGCTGGGCCATGGTCACGCCCGGCACCCGAAAGGCATCGACCAGCAGCAGGTCAGGCTGTGGGTCGAGCGCCGCAACGGCCCGCCGCATCGCCTCGAGTGACGCGTGATGGATGTTGAGGGCATCAATCTCGGCCGGGGAGGCCGAGCCCACCGCCCAGGCAAGCGCCTTTCGGGTGATGACCCCGAAGAGGCGCTCACGTTCGGAAGCGGACAACAGTTTGGAATCGGCGAGGCCCGGGATGTGTCGGGACGGATCAAGCACGACGGCCGCGGCCATGACAGGGCCAGCCAGGCACCCCCGGCCGACCTCGTCAACGCCCGCAATCCGCAGATACCCGGCACGCCGAGCGGCGTTCTCGAGCGTCCGCGTCGCGCGCACTCGCACCATGTCTCGTCCCCGTTCCGGACGACGTGAGGGTCAGGACCGAGCGCTCAGACGCGCTTGGTTTCCTTCATGCGGGCGGCCTTGCCCTTCAGCTCACGCAGATAGTAGAGCTTGGCGCGGCGGACGCGTGCCGAACGCACGATCTCGATCTTGGCAATCGAGGGCGAGTGCAGCGGGAAAATGCGTTCGACGCCCTGGCTGAACGACACCTTGCGCACGGTGAACGACGCGCGGCTGCCGCCACGGTGGAGACCAATCACCAGTCCCTCGAAGATCTGGATGCGCTCCTTGTCGCCTTCACGCACCTT
>JAKFYA010000273.1 GCA_021731095.1 Acidobacteriota bacterium
CCCTGACGGCGTGTGCGACGCGGTGCTGGTGCACCCGGAGAGCGGCTCGCACCCGGGCGTCATCATCTGGCCGGACGCCTTCGGCCTCCGCCCTGCCATGGTCGACATGGCGAAGCGCCTCGCCGCCGACGGCTTCACGGTGCTCGTGCCCAATCCCTACTACCGCGTGACCAAGGCGCCGGGCATCGACATGACCAGCTTCAGTTTCGCCAAGCCGGACGACATGAAGACGCTGCAGGGCCTGATGGGGGGCATTGGCGCTGCCGGCGCGGCCGAGCGTGACGCCGCCGCCTACGTGGCCTATCTCGACAGTCAGAAGTCCGTGAACACGAGCAAGAAGATCGGCACCCAGGGCTACTGCATGGGCGGCCCGCTCGTGATGCGCACGGCCGCGTCGCAGCCGAACCGCATCGGCGCAGGCGCCTCGTTCCACGGCGGCGGTCTGGTGACCGGCGCGCCGACCAGCCCGCACCTGATGATTCCGAAGATGAAGGCGAAGCTCTACATCGGCATCGCCGGCAATGACGACGAGAAGCAGCCGGATGCCAAGGACGTGCTGAAGAAGGCGTTCGCGGACGCGAAGGTACCGGCCGACATCGAGGTGTACGCCTCGGCCCACGGCTGGTGCGTGCCCGACATGCCGGCCGAGAAGGACAAGCCGATCTACAACAAGCCGGACGCCGAAAAGGCGTGGGCCAAGCTGGTCGCGCTCTACAAGTCGTCGCTCGGGTAGATCTAGTACGGGACCTGGTGACGGGCGCGGATGCCGATCATTTCCTCCGCATTTCGAATCGAGCACGAAATGCTTCGGAAGCGATCGGCACCCACGCCGTGCTGCAGACACCGGCGCGCAGAGTTGTCACGTCACGCACGGAACAGGGCCCGACACATACCGAGCGTCGGCAGTCCGCGTTCGCGGAACGTTTCGTGATCTTTCCGAAACGTGAAGCGAATGCGGACTGACGGCGCGATCAGTAGAGCTGGGCGAGCGAGGCGGGACTGTAGGGCTTCAGCTCGTGCAGGGCGCCTCGCCGCACCAGTTTCGCCCACTCGGGGTTGGCGATGACGGCGCGCCCTACGGCCACCAGATCGAACTCGTCGCGTGCGAAACGCTCCAAGAGCTCGTCGAGCGGCGTCACCGCGATGTCGGCTGCCTGATTCGCCGTCATCAGCTCGTCCGCGAGCGTGATCGACCCGACCGTGATGGACGGCTTGCCTGTCAGCTTCTTCGCCCAGCCCGCCAGGTTCAGTGCGCTCCCCTCGAACTCGGTCAGCCAGAAGCGGCGCGTCGAGGCATGGAACGCGTCCACGCCGGCGTCGACCAGCGGCGTCAGGAACGCCTCCAGCTCGGCGGGCGTCGTCCAGGCCTGTGCCGCATAGTCGTGCAGCTTCCACTGCGAGAAGCGCAGCACGATGGGGAAGGCAGGCCCGACGCGGCGCCGCATTTCACGCAGAATCTCCACCGCGAACCGCGTCCGCTGCGCCACGCCACCACCGTACCCGTCCGTGCGGCGGTTGGTGACATCCCAGAAGAACTGGTCAATGAGATAACCGTGCGCCGCGTGAATCTCCACGCCGTCAAAGCCGACGGCCTGCGCGTTGACGGCCGCCACGGCATACGCCTCGATGACCGCATCAATGTCGGCCTGGGTCATCACCCGGCCCGGTGCGACGGTGCCCTTCGGCCCCACGCCTGACGGCCCCACGGGCGTCTCCTGTGGCTGCTCGAACGGCATCACCCAGGCGCCGACGTGCCAGAGCTGCGGCATGATGCGCCCCCCGGCACCGTGCACGGCCTCGACCACCGCGCGCCAGCCGGCCAGCGCCGCGTCGCCGTACATGTGCGGCACGCTGGCGCCAAACCCGGAGCCGGAAAACGGCAGGTACGCCCCTTCGGTGATGATGAGGCCCACCCCGCCCTCGGCGCGACGGCGGTAGTAGTCGGCCACGTTCGGCCCCGGAATGCCGCCCGGCGAACCTGAGCGTGTCATCGGCGCCATGACGATGCGGTTGGGCAGGTCGAGCTGGTTGATGCGATAGGGGCGGAAGAGCAGGTCGGTCGATGCGGGCATGATGCCGGCATTATGGCCCGGCCTCATCCGTCTATAGTCACACCTGGGGGTGTGCAGGGGATGGCGTGGCGTCGCAGGGAAACAGCCCGGCTACCTGGGGACATCTGGGCCATCGGGCTGGTGTCGCTGTTGATGGACGCCTCGTCGGAGCTGGTGCACAGCCTGCTGCCGGTGCTGCTGGTCAGTACGCTCGGCGCCAGCATGGCGACGCTCGGCCTCCTGGAGGGCCTGGCCGAAGCCACGGCCTCCATCACCAAGGTCTTCTCTGGCGCGCTCAGTGACCACTGGCGGAAACGCAAGTCTCTGGCGGTTGCCGGCTATGCGCTGGCCGCACTGACCAAGCCGGTCTTCCCGCTCGCCACGTCGGTGGGCTGGGTGTTTGCGGCCCACATCGTGGACCGCATCGGCAAGGGCATTCGCGGCGCTCCGCGCGACGCGCTGGTGGCCGACATCACGCCTCCGGCCCTGCGCGGCGCAGCCTATGGTCTCAGACAGGCGCTCGACTCCGTGGGCGCACTCCTCGGCCCTCTGCTGGCCATTGTGCTGCTGGCACGCTTTGCCAACGACATCCCGACGGTGCTCTGGGCCGGTGTCATCACCTCGGCCCTGGCAGTGGTCGTGCTGGTCGTCATGGTGCACGAGCCGGATGTCGTGGCGGCGCCGGGTGCGGCGCGCGTGCCCCTGTCCTGGCGGAGCGTGGCAGCACTGCCCCGGCCATTCTGGTGGGTCGTGGCGCTGTCGGCCGTCGTGATGCTGGCACGGTTCAGCGAGGCCTTTCTCGTCATGCGTGCCCGTGACGTCGGCCTGGGACTCGGCTGGGTGCCGGCGGTGATGATGGTGCTGAGCGCTGCCTATGCGCTCGGGGCCTACCCTGCCGGACTGGCCGCAGACCGCGTCGAACCGCGCGGTCTGCTCACCGTGGGCCTGCTGGTGCTGGTCGGTGCGGACCTGCTGCTGGCGGGCGCACATGGACCCCTGACGGTCTTTGCCGGCGCGGCCCTCTGGGGCCTGCACCTGGCCCTCACCCAGGGTCTGCTCTCGAAGCTGGTCGCCGATACGGCCAGCAGCGACCGGCGAGGCACGGCGTTCGGCGTGTTCAATCTCGTGTGTGGCGCGGCCATGCTGATGGCCAGCACGGTGGCCGGACTGATGTGGACGGCCGCCGGTCCGTCCGCCACCTTCCTCACCGGTGGTTGCCTTGCGGCGCTTGCGGCGGCGGCCATGGTGTTGGCGCCTGGTGCGGCCCTTGGCGCACGGCGGCTCAGTGCCCGGTCAGCTGGCGT
>JAKFYA010000443.1 GCA_021731095.1 Acidobacteriota bacterium
GTTACCTCGATGTCGTCGCAGGTGCAGCCGCAACCAAGGCAGGTGACCGACGAGATCACGTGCGGCTGAGTCACGTTACTGTTCCGCCCACGTTCGGAGCTCGTCGTAGATGTGATTGGCGCGTGTTGCGAGCTGTTCACGGCATGCCTGAGCCGTTGGGGCCTCGGCGAAGACCGTGCACACTGGCTGACCCGTGCGAATCAGCGTGCCTGGACGAGGGACATCTCGAGTCAATCCGTCCGTGCACCACGGACGCGAGTCGCCGACCGTAGTGTCGTGACGGGCAAACACCACGGCTTTGCCGACGCTACGCCCGATCGGTGGCGACGTCAGCGCGTCGAATGTGGGGAGTGTGCCGGTGGTGCAGGCGTTGGCATGTGCAGAGAAGACCGAGATTCCGTGCGCGCGCTCGACCAGTTCCATCGATGCGGACCAGCGTGGATTCACTTCCACCGGGTAGAGCACACCACCGCGCGCGACGAAGTCGATGCCGTTCACGCCGGTCAAGCCAAACTCCGCCGTGACGGCGCTGGCGAGTGCCGAGCCTGCTCGCAGCATCCACGAACCGGCGGGCATTGAGCCGTCGAGGATGTTGCCGCAGTAGCGGAATCCCGATGCGCCGAACGACTCGAGGCCGATCAGTTGTTGGAACACACCAAGCACGCGCACGCCGTCACGCGTCGCGACGAATGCGACCGAGCCAGGTTCTCCGTCGATCCGCTGCTGCACGTAGTGACCCGTGGGCACCGCTCTTCTGGCCGGGCTGGTGCGGTCCCAGGGTTGGATCTGCGCGCCGCCTCCAGAGGCCAGCGGTTTGAGCAGCCAGGGCCCATCGCCGTCGCCGTCCAGAGACGGACTCGCAAGGCGATGACGAGTGAGCGCATCGGCGAGCAGGTGCGGATTGCGCACGGCGGTCAGCACGTCAGGTGCATTGCCGAGCAGTGTGCGGCGGCAGGACAGCGCTCGCACGACGTCGGGGTGATTCTCGAAGCTCGACACGTAGGCCACAGCGTCGCATGCGACCGAACGAGTGGCGCGCAGTGCGGAACGGGGAGTGAAACCTCGTACGACGGCCTGTGCTGAGACGGCGGGATGGTGATCGAGGTCCGCAAAGGCGTCGATCGCGGTCACCGCGAAGCCGGCGCGGGCGGCAGATTCGGCGATCGCCCTGGTTGAGAAGCCGGTGACGAGCACGTGCGCGCCAGGTGGCAGGACGTTCGTCATGGGGTTCCCACCGGCCGGGGCATCCGCTATTGTGACGTGCTATTCAGTTCGCGCGCGACTGTGGCGATGCTCTCGACGTCGAAGACCAGGTCGTTCCGTTCGAACATCCGCGCGATGCAGGACTTGTGCAGCTTCATCTTCAGGCTGCCGACGCCGAGTGCACCGAAGGTCATGACGCCGTGCCTGGTCACCCCCTTGTCGACCGCCTCGACGCCTTCGATGCCCACCGGTGGCACCGCGTTCAGGTCGACGAGTATCTGCAGACTGGTCTGGCTGGTCCACGCGTCCAGCGGTACCAGGCACACACCGGCCGGGCCGGCGTTGACGATGATCTCTGCGTCACGAATCGCATCCGCGGCGTCCGCTCCGCTGCCGAGCACCAGTTCCTGCACCGAGACGTTGAAGCGCCGCTGAATCTTCGCCGCGACAGCGCCGTCGGCGCTGCGGCGCGAGGTCACGAAGACGTTGGCGCCACGCTCGGCGAGCAGGCCTGCAACGCGTGATCCGACCGGGCCGCTGCCGGCGATGACGACCGCGCGACGGCCTCTGACGTCGCCGAGCGATTCGATGCGCGCGACCGCGGCGACAGCGGTTGTGTTGGCGCCGTTGGCGTCCAGCATGACCGAAACGCGGAACGGACCGAAGAAGGTGTCGGCCACCGCCGCCAGCAGTTGCTCGGCGGTCGCGACGTCAGTGCCGCCAATGAAGATGGCCGTGTTGCGCAAGTCCTTGGGCGCGCGCGTGAAGATAGCGCCGTGCACCAGGTCGCGCACCGCCTCCGGCGTCACCGACCCGTAGGTCAGCACCTGGTCTGCGCCAGCGTCGATCGCGACGATGCGGTCGAAGCTGCTGGGGCGGACGGAACTGTCGAGGTGGAGCAGGATTTTCTGCACGTGGCGATGGCTGGATCGGAAGGGGAGAGTCCGCGCGCGACCCGAGTTGAGGCCGGGCCGGCGTGCGGACTCTGCGATGACTGCGGCGCTATTCGTGCGCTGCTTCCGGGCTACTTCGGGCTGAACGGGTGCTTGGCCGTCTTGGAGGCGGCAATGACCTCGCTGACCGTCGGCGTGTTGGCCATGGCGCGGGCGATTGCCTCTTTTGTGGCCTGGTAGTTGAAGTCGTAGATCTTCTGGTCGTCGCTGGCATCCCAGTGGATGAAGACGCCGACCATGACGCACAGGTCATCGGCTTTGTCTTTCGGGATGACGCCGCTTTCAACCGAGTCGACGACCGCGCGCGCGACCGCGGCCTGGGCCGGTCCGAACATCTGGACCGCCTGTTTGGCGCCCTTGATGGTGACCTTGTTGAAGAGGATCGTGTCCGGCTTGGCGGGGAGGTTCGGCGCGACGACGGCGAGCAGGGTCGTGAAGCCGTCCTTGTTGTTCGTCAGTGCGGTGCAGAAGGCGGTGCCCGCGGGGCCGGTCTTCGACCCGATGATCAGGTCGATGTGGGCGATTTCATTGCCGTCGCCGACGAGGGACTCGCCGAGAAAAAAATCCGCTGCCATGTGGTGGAGCTCCTGTCTGAGGTGTCGTGATTGGTCGTCCCGATCGGCAGAGGGTCGCGCGGGGCGACGCGCCGGAAGGTCAGCGTGAGTTATAGATGGCGCCAGCGGACCAAGTCAAGGGGTGCTCTATCTCGTCTTCCACAGGCGGATCGTCGCCATCGATGCCTGAGTGTATCCGGGCGGGTCCGTGTCGCCGCCAAAGGCGGCCCTGCTCGTGATGGTGTTGGTGGTGAGAAGCCCTCCGACAAACGGAGCAGGCAGGCCGCTCAGAACGAGTTGGCAGCGGACCGGAAATAAGCCGGCCTCCGGCACATCAATGCCGAGGGCGAGGCACTCGCCACTTCCCCGAAAGGAGAGCGTGCCCAACGTGATCTCGGCAAAGAAGTTCTGTCGGGCGCGATCCTCCGTCGGGCCAAAACAACCGCTCAGCTCAGCGACTCGTACCTGCTTCGCGTCGACAACCCTTCCGTCTCCGGCACGCATGCGCACGCTCCAGAACGAGAAGAAGCGCTCGGCATCGGTCGTGAACAGCTCGAAGCCGGTTCTGGTTGGGGTACAGCCGCCAGACGTGGATACCCTCGGCTCCCG
>JAKFYA010000476.1 GCA_021731095.1 Acidobacteriota bacterium
ACCCGCCATCGACCAGCACCTCCACCGAGAACGACCCGCCCGCCGGCCGATACTCGCCGTAGAGTTCGGTAAAGACGCTCGTGACCCCGCCCGTGGCGAAGGTCGGCCCGGTGTAGTCGCACACCAGATCCTCCCCATCCGCCGTCGTCCCGATGCATTCCTCGACCATCGTGCCGGCCGCGCTGGACCACGACAACAACCGCCCACGGTCGCCCAGATCCGGCTCGGCACCGTCATACGGCACATAGCCGCCGATGGTCCGGTCCGTGCTCGTCCATGCCGCCTCGCCAGTCGCGCGGGTGCGGTGCAGGTCGAGCACCCATTCCCCAGGCGTGCCGAATGGGTCCAGATAGGGCACCGTGACATGCACGAACTTGTGCCGCGTGTTGTAGGCCACGGCAATTCGGTTCACGTCCGCCACTGCGCTCCGCTGCACCATCGTCTGCCAGCCGGGGTCGATGTCATCCGACAGCAGCCGATCCGTCGAGCCATCGAAGATGTAGAACCCCTCGGCCGCGGCGTGCAGGATGCCGTTTTCAATGGCACACGTGGCGCGGAACCCCAGCGCACCCGCCTGCGCGCCAAAGGCCGGCCGCACCTCGAAGTCCACCGCCGTCTGCCCAATGATCAGGAACGGCTTTGAGGCGGCCCCGAACACCACCAGCACATCGCCTTGCGGCTCGATGGCCGTGATCCGGTCACCCTTCTCGAACGGGATGTCGATGAAGAACAGCGGGTTCCAGCTCTGGGCCTCGTAAATCTGCGTGAACCACAGCCGATTCATCACATCGGCATCCGCGCCCCACCAGCGATACTTCCACGGCTTGGCGAACCGCAGCGCCGGCGCCACCCCGTTGCCGGTCGGGGCCTCCACGCCACTCGACCAGTTATTCGACGCGACATCGAACGTGGTCGTCCCGCTGCCTGGATTCGTCACCGTGCCCACGCGACGCCGCACCTGCTCGCCGCTCGTCACGTCCCGCGCGTAGATCGCCAGCGTGTCCACCTGCGCATCCGGGTGAAACGTGAGCGTGAGCCGCACCGTCAGGTCGGGCGAGGACGCCGCCTGCGTCACCGTCGCGCTCTCGTTGCCTTCATTCCCGAGCGCGTCATTGATCCCGCTGTAGCTGAACTCGTAGGTGTTCCCGTTGACCAGCGACCCACCCGCCACCGCCGCCGCGGTCGGGGCTCCAGCCGGCGCGTCAATCCCGAGCTGCGTCCACGTAGACCCATCGGTGGACTTGTCAGGGACATTCGTCCCATCACAGACCGCGACGATGTCCTGGTCGTAGGGGAAATCCACCTCGGTCGTCGTGCTCAGTCCAGACAGCACCGCCGACCCCGCCACGCCCGCGTCGGAGGGCGTGTAGATATCCCCGTCGTAGGCCAGCAGCGTGAACGGCTCCACATCGCCAAGGTAGATTCGCCGAGCGCCCTGCGGCCGATTGGCCCCGAGGCTGGCGTCGAGCCACGTCTCCCAGCCGGGATACGTCTTCAGCGCCCCGAGTTCCTCCAGCGTCCAGTTCCGGCACACGCGCGAGCGGTTCGCCGGCAGGTTCGTCGGCGAGCGGCGCAGGTCCACGCCGCCCGAGGGATCGGTCACCTCGAGAAACTGGACACTCGGCCCGACCGGATTCTTGCGGGATTTCCCGCGGACGGCTGGCATGGGCTCAGACCTTGCGAACCATCGGCCCCTTCGGATTCAGCGTGGTCCCGCCGACACCAAACGGCCCGCGGAACCGCGACTCGTCGACGCCCGTCGTGCCAGTGGGCACCTGCTCGGACGGCCCCACTGGCGGACCGACCGGCCCGCCCTGACTGCCGCGCGGGTCGATGGTCGGGAAGCTCTGCGACACCTGCGACGCGAACGCCGCGCCCTCGGCGGTGTTCATGTCGGGGATCGCCGCATTCGGCCCGAGGATCGCCCGGATGATCGCGGCCATGAGGTCGCTGTTCATGTTGCCGCCGCGCGGCTGCAGGAGCGCGTTCGGCGACGGGCCGCGGGCATTCGTCGGCAGCCCGAGGTTCAACGTCTGGAGCGCCGTCGATTCGCTGTTGCGCTCCGTGGGCATCGCGCCCGCCTCGCCCGTGGGGGCGAACGTCTTGCCGAAGGGTCCACCGGTCATGTCGTCGGGCCTTTCTGCGCCGGCAGACTCCCCGCCGGGGCCAGGTTGTATTGCTGCGGGCTCAGCGCCTCACTCGCCACCAGTGGGCCACGGCCCCATCCACGCAGCCGCGGCGTCGGCGCCTCCAGCACACGCGCCACCTTCCGCTCCCCACACTGTGGGCACATCGGCGGCACCACCTTCGAGGGGTCGCTCTGCACGACGTGCTGGCACCGGAACAGGAGCCTCACCAGTCCACCATCGGGTCACCGGCATAGGCCCCGCGCCGCATGCCGCTGAAGTAATGGTGGGCGAACGACACCTCATCCCCGCCAGGCGTGCGCTGCTTGTTGCGGTAGTCCTGCACGTAGGCCGCGAACAGCGCGAGCTGCTGCTGCTCCATCGTGACTTGCTTGCGGGCCTTCTCGAGCTTCGACGCCGCGTAATGCACGAGCGCCTGGTGCCACGGCTCCAGCCGCTTGGACGCGTTGCCCGCGACCGTGAACGGCAGATCGGCGTCGTCTGACATGTCCGCGAGGCTGGGCAGATAGGGCACCAGCAACGCCCATGTCTCCCCGGACCCCACATCCGGAGCCGGGGCGAGGCCGATATACGTGCGGCCCCCATCCACCCGGAACACCAGATACCGCGGCGTGCCCGCCGACCACGCGCGCCAGCCGGGATGTTCCCGGTCCATACGCCGGGCATCCTTTCTGGTCAACTCACGGCCCTCTGTGTAGTAGGTCGTGGTCGTGCCGTCGTTCTTCGTGACGGTTAGGCCCTCCTGCTCGGAGAGCCACCAGAAGTCCGTCAGCGTGGCTTCGAGGTCGTATTCCGCAACCTCGTCCGACAGACTGATCGACCCACGGACTGCCAGACAGTCCGTGAGCCGCGCAAACTCCCGCATCCCGGCGTTGACCTGCGCCTTGCGCCGAGCGGTCGTAAACCGCTCTGTGGTGTCTTCCGACGCCAGCTGCAGGCTGAGTTCTTCGCCGTAGAGCTGGAGAAAGGTCATTCCGCCTCGTTCGGCACCACCACGCGGCAGGTCACCGTCCCGCCGCCCGTGACATCACTGGCGATCCGCGCCCGGATGGCGCGATACGCTCCGGTGACCGACGCCGAGACGAGCTTGTTCGTCACCGGCGTGATGGCCGTGCTGATCGGCGCCCAGGTGCCGGCATAGTCCGCCGAGCGCGCGTGCTCG
Organism: Acidobacteriota bacterium; assembly: GCA_021731095.1. Lineage (GTDB taxonomy): Bacteria > Acidobacteriota > Vicinamibacteria > Vicinamibacterales > UBA2999 > JAKFYA01. The sequence goes on from JAKFYA010000476.1 coordinate 3,310, forward strand.
AACTGCACC
>JAKFYA010000313.1 GCA_021731095.1 Acidobacteriota bacterium
CATCCTGATTCACCAGCCCCTGCATCAGCGGCTGGTGAATCAGGATGCGGGAGTTCGGCAGCGAGAAGCGCTTGCCCTTGGCGCCCGCCGCCAGCAGCACGGCCGCCATCGACGCGGCCTGTCCGAGGCAGATGGTCTGCACATCGGGCTTGATGAACTGCATCGTGTCGTAGATCGCCATCCCGGCCGTAATCGAGCCGCCCGGGCTGTTGATATACAACATGATGTCCTTATCCGGATCTTCCGCCTCCAGGAACAGCATCTGGGCGATGACCAGATTGGCCATCTGGTCGTCGATCGGTGTCCCGATGAAGATGATGTTGTCCTTCAGCAGGCGCGAGAAGATGTCGTAGGCACGTTCGCCGCGGTTAGTCTGTTCGACCACCATCGGCACGAGCTGGGCACGTTCATTCATGATCGGTTCGGTCCAGACTAGAGACGACTCGGACAGGGACGTTCAGCGTATGACTCTGTAATCGGAGGATGCAGTCAAAAGCTGCAATCCTCCCTTTCGGACAGAGGGCTGGAACACGGCTGCGGTGGGAAAAATTACGCTGCAACGATGTTAGCACGCGACATGGCGTGGTCCACGGCAAGCTCCCGGCGCATCCCGAGGGTCAGGCGGGAGATGCCGCCCTCCTTCTCAAGCTGAGCCCGGACGGCGGCGGCAGTCCGGCCCAGTTGACCGGCCATCCGCTCCAGTTCCTGCTCCAGCGCTTCGGGCGTCACCGTGATCTGTTCGCGACGGGCAATCTCGTCCAGGACGATGGCGCTCGAGACAGACTCCCTGGCTGGCGCGCGCTGCGCTTCCCGGAACTCGGCCCAGTCGATGCCGGCCTGGCGTGGGTCCACCTGCTGGTCCATCAGGCGACGGACGAATTCTTCCACCCGGCGGTCCATCTCGCGGTCCAGCAGGCTGGCGGGAAGCTCGAACGGCACACGGGACGAGAGCTGCTTGAGCAGCTCGCTCCTGACGGCGCGGTCAGAGGCCAGCCTGGCCTCCTGGTTCACATCGGCCTCCACGCGGGTCCGCAGGGCGGCAATATTCTCAAACTCGCCCAGGCCCTTGGCGAACTCGTCGTCCAGTTCCGGCACCACACGCTGCTTGATCTCCCGGATGGCCACCTCGTAGGTGACATCCGTGTTCCGCATGGCCTCGACGACATAGTCCTCGGGGAAGTGGATACCGAAGGTCTTCTCATCGGCCACGGCCAGGCCAATCAGGTTCGCGTCGAACCCGGGAGGATTGCCCTGCGCGCCGACGGTCACCTCGACGGCCTCGTGCTTGTCGCTCGAGCCATCCGGGTCAGTCCGCTTGATGTCCAGCACCACGGCGTCGTTGTCGGCCACGGGGCGGCCTTCCACGGGTTCGAAGCGGGCCGCCCGCTGCCGGAGCTGTTCCAGTGCGGCATCCACAGCACCGGCCTCGGGCGTCACCGAGGGGCGGGTGATCAGGATGGCGGCCAGATCGCCCGGGTCGAACGACGGGAGGGTTTCAAAGGTGGCCGTGAACTTCAGCGGCTCACCCGGATTGATCGTCAATTCCCGGACATCCGGGTTGTCGACTGGCTCGATGCCGCGCTCGGTGAGCGCCTCTTCGACGGCCCGTGGCACCAGTTCCCGTGCGACGTCCTGGAGGATCTGTTCCCGGAAGCGCTGGCGGATGACGCCGGCGGGCACCTTCCCGGGCCGGAAGCCCGGAATCCGGGCCGACTTGGCGTAGCCGCGCGTGGCGCGGTCAATCTGGGTGTCCACCACCTCGGCCGAAACCTCGATGGTGATTTGCTTCTTGGTGTCGCTGACGTCGACGAGCTCGTGTGTCATCTGAATTTGGCGTGAGCAGATATTCGGGGATGTGTGAGACGGCACCACCCTGGGGGGGACCGCACACGACTATACCTCGGCCTGCCCGGATGGCCGGAGGTTGCGTGCCGCCGGACCTCCGGCGGGGTGAAGCGTGATGGTGCGAAAGGGGGGAGTCGAACCCCCATACCCTCACGGGTACCAGATCCTAAGTCTGGCGCGTCTGCCAGTTCCGCCACTTTCGCGTTCGAACGGACCGGGCCTGCCCGAAACGCCCAAAGGCGAGTATATAGCGGCCTGAAGGCGGGCGTGGCCACCGTCAACCCCCATGCTACGATCCCGGCCCAGACACATGGAAGGCATCGTACTGGTGACCGGCGGGGCGGGATTCATCGGCGCGCACGTCGCGCAGGCGCTGCTGACGGCCGGGTTCCGCGTGGTGGTCCTGGACGACCTCTCAGGTGGGCACCGGCGGAACGTGCCTGACGGCGCCGAGTTTGTCGAGGGGAGCATTGTCGACGAACGCCTGCTGGCCGACCTGTTCAACCGTTACCGGTTCAGGTTTGTCTATCACCTCGCGGCCTATGCCGCCGAGGGCCTGTCGCACTTCATCCGGCGCTTCAACTACGTGAACAACGTGGTGGGCAGCGTGAACCTCATCAACGAGGCCGTCCGTCACGAGGTGGAGTGCTTCGTGTTCACCAGTTCCATCGCGGTCTACGGGGCCATCGAGCCGCCGATGCACGAAGATCAGGTGCCGCATCCCGAGGACCCCTACGGCATTGCCAAGTACGCCGTGGAGCAGGACCTGGAGGCAGCCCGGCGCATGTTCGGCCTGCCGTACGTGATATTCCGACCGCACAACGTGTACGGCGAGTTCCAGAACATTGCGGATCCGTACCGGAACGTGGTCGGCATCTTCATGAACCAGATCATGAAGGGCGCCCCCATGTCGGTCTTCGGTGACGGCACCCAGCGCCGGGCGTTCAGCTACGTGGGTGACGTGGCGCCGGTCATTGCCGCCGGCGCCTGGACCCCTGCTGCCCGGAACCGGGTCTTCAACGTGGGAGCCGACGAACCGGTCAGCGTCGGCGATCTGGCCCGGGCCGTTGCCGGGGCCATGGAGGCGCCAGGGCATCAGGTCATCCATCTGCCCGAGCGGCAGGAGGTGCAGTTCGCCTGGGCCGATCACTCACGCTGCCAGGAGGTGTTCGGCCAGCGCACCGCGACCCCCTTGGCCGACGGGCTGGCCCGGATGGCGGCCTGGGTTCGTCAGGAAGGCCCTCGCGCCACGCCCCCGTTTGACGCCATCGAACTCGACCGGGGATTGCCGCCTTCGTGGCGCGCCCTGCAGGCACCGCGTGCGTGATTCGGCTCTGAAACGGTCGCTGGTCTCGGCCTGGTTCAGCTGGCTCGAACTGAAGCGCGGCATCTCCGGTGCCGTGGGCCCGGCGCTGGGTGCCGTCACCGAAGACCGACATGGGGGCGCCCTTCATGATCTGGTTCATGAA
>JAKFYA010000092.1 GCA_021731095.1 Acidobacteriota bacterium
CGCGTTTGCTGCCTTGAAACAAGGCGAGAAGTCAGGGGCCTTCTCGCCTTGTTTCAAGGCAGCAAACGCGGGGAACGTGACGACGCCGCAGAGGAGGGCGGTGACGAGAATACGTTTCATGGCAAAAGTCTCCTTGGTGCAAGATCCTACGGAAAAAAAAGGCGCGCGTGATTATAGTCCAGCGCCGCCGTCCTTCTTTGGAAGTGGTACGCTATCGCCCGTCTTGGCGGTGTGCCATCGCACCGTCCCGCTGGAGGTTTCGATGATGAGTCCTGTTCCACGTCGCGCGACCGTGTCCGTCGCGTTCTTGGCCATCGCGCTCATGGCTGCATGTGGCACGCCGCAGACCCCCGCTCCGAAGACCGGCGATGCCGAGCAGGGGCTGCCTGCTCCGAGCGCAGCGAATCTGTACGCTGACATGAAGCCGGTCGTATCGGTGAAGGAGCTGATGTACGACCTGCTCGATCCGCTCGCCGACAATCTCTTCGACGCAGTCAGCAGCGTCAACACCGGGAAGGCGAGTGTCGAGACGGTGCCGACGACCGAAGAGGACTGGGACAAGATTCGGATTGGTGCCACGGCGATGGTCGAAGGGGCCTACCTGCTCCGGATTAAGCGGCCGTTTGCGCCGCCAGGCGACCTCAACAACAGCACCGGGCCCGAGCCTATTGAACTATCGCCAGCGCAAATCCAGGAGAAGGTCGACAAGGACCCCGTGTTGTGGATCGCCAAGATCGAGGCGCTTCGCAACGTCGGCCTGCAGGCGCTCGATGTCGTCAAGCGACGCGACGTCAAAGCATTGTGGGACGTCAGCAACGACCTCGACGAGGCCTGCGAGAACTGCCATCTCGAATACTGGTATCCAAACCAGAAGGCGCTCCTTGACCGCCTCGATCAGAAGCTGCGGGACCTCTACGGCAAGCCGGGACAGTCGGGTGCAGGCAAGTAAGTTGTTTGTCCGTGTCGGGGTGGGCCGGCACGGGTAGAATCACACCGCATTGCTGCTGCCGGACCCCGTCCCAGCGCTAGCCCTGTTCACTATCGTGAGGGATCAAATTCCATGTTTCGAGACCCCGTGAGACCTATCGCAACGTTCATCGGAATCATCCTGCTGGCCTCCCTGACCGGGCGTGCCCAGCAACCCGCTGCCCCGGCACCCGTGACGCCACAGGAACTGCACGATGGTCTGAAAGACCCGACCAAGTGGCTGATGTTCGGCGGCAACTACTCGGCGCAGCGCCACAGCCCGCTCAACATGATCACGCCCAAGAACGTGAACACGTTGACGCCCCAGTGGCTGTTCCAGACTGAGTTGCCGGCGCCCGGCCGCGGGTTCGAGACGACGCCCATCGTGGCCGATGGCGTCATGTACATCACGGCCACGGCCAACAACGTGTATGCCCTCGACGCGCGCACCGGCCGCCCGATCTGGCGCTACCGGCGGGTGCTCCCAGACCTGCTGCGCGCGTGCTGCGGGCTCGTTAATCGTGGCCTCGCAATTCTGGGCGATCGGCTGTACCTCGGCACGCTCGATGCCCATCTGGTGGCCCTCGACCGCAAGACGGGCGCGGTCATCTTCGATGTCCAGGTTGAAGAGCCCAAGAACGGCTACTCGATCACCATGGCACCCATCGTCGTGAAGAACGCCGTGATTCTGGGCGTCGCCGGCGGCGACCATGCCACGCGCGGGTTCATCGACGCCTACGATGTGAAAGACGGCAAACGGCTCTGGCGCTTCTACACGATTCCCGCGGAGGGAGAGCCCGACAGCGACTCCTGGCCCGGTGTCGAGCCGATGATGCGCGGGGGCGGTGGTGCGTGGGTGACCGGCAGCTACGATCCGTCGCTGAACCTCGTGTACTTTGGCACGGCCAATCCCAACCCGGACTATTTTGGCGACGATCGTAAGGGCGACAATCTCTACACCTGCTCACTCGTGGCCCTGGACGCCGACACGGGAAAATTGAAGTGGCACTTCCAGTTCACGCCGCACGACGTGCACGACTGGGACTCGGCGCACGTGCCCGTCCTGGGCGACGTGGAGATCGGCGGCCAGATGCGCAAGGTCGTGATGGTCGCCAATCGCAACGGCTTCTTCTACGTCATCGATCGGGTCACAGGGAAATTCATCTTGGGCAAGCCGTTTGTGGCCAACGCGGCGAATTGGGCGAAGCTCAGCCCGGAGGGCCGGCCGATTGTCATCGACGACATCGGAACGCCAGAGAAATGCCTGCCTGACAACCGCGGCGGCACCCTCTTCCAGCCGCCCTCGTACGATCCGGTGCGCAAGCTCTTTTTCGTGACCGGCCGCGACACCTGCGCGACGTACGCGCCGGTGAAGCCCACCACCATTCGGCTCGGCGCGCAGAATGCGAGCGGGGGACCGAAGCGTGTGCCGGGGGGCGTGCAGTACAGCGCGCTCCGAGCGATCGATCCGAGAACGGGCGATATCAAGTGGGAACACCGCTTCACGAACTATCCGTCGGACATTGCGCTGGACGACTCTGGCGGCGCGATGACGCTGGCCACGGGCGTGGTCTTTGCGGGCGAGAACGAGGGGTATCTGAACGCGTTCGACTCGAATACCGGCAAGCTGCTCTGGCGATTCCAAACCGGCGCGGCTATCTGGGGCGCACCGCCCATCACCTACATGCTCGACGGGCGTCAGTGGGTTGTGGTGCCGTCCGGGGTGACGTTGACGGCCTTTGCCTTGCCCGCGCCGTCGAAGTAAAGCCGGTCGGTCAGGCCTTTAGCAGTGCCTGCACGTAGGCCGGCTTCAGAGGCAGCCGGCGCGCCATCTTGCCCGTGGCGTCGAAGAGAGCAGCCGCGATGGCTGGCGCTGCCAGCGCGTTGGCTGTTTCAGAGCCCTGGGCGTAGCCCCCGACTTCCGGACGGTTGAGGAACACCACCTTAACCTCCGGAATCTCCGCCATCGTGAGGATCGGGTAGGTTCGCCAATCTCGGCTGGTGACCCCGCTCTCGTCAAATGTCAGCTCCTCGTGCAGGGCGTGACTAATGCCCATGATCGCGCCACCCTCGACCTGACGCTTGAGCTGACGGGGGTTCACGACGATGCCAAGGTCGAGTGCGATCGTGTAGTTGGTGACCACGACCTTGCCGGTGGCCGGCACGACGGAAACCTGGCAGACGCATGCCCAATAGCCACCCTTGCGGACCATCGCCGAAACGCCCTGCCCAACGACCGGAGTCGAACCAGTCGACGCGGACGAGGGACCCGGTGATGGCCGCGACTGCCAGCCCGAGGCCTCCCGCACGGCCTCGAGGACTGCA
>JAKFYA010000202.1 GCA_021731095.1 Acidobacteriota bacterium
TGAGCGGTTGGTCTGGAGACGATGATGGCGTCGCAGCGGTCGCTTGTGCGGTTGTGGGCGCGGCGTCACCCTGCGCCGGCGGCGTGCCGGGTGAACACGCCGCCATGAGGGCGGCGAGGCCGACGACGATTGAGTATCGAGACGCTCGCACCGGACCCGAAGATTCTACGGTGTCAGCGCGTCGCAGATCCAGGAGGACTAGTGAGGTGCCGCGGATTGCACAGGGGGTCAGGGGCGCTTGAACGCGAGGGGGCGTGATACCACCACCGACTGCCGAGCGAATGCCGGTGCCTCCTGACCGACGGCCACGCCGCGGCCACGGCCACCGAGCACTTCCGCAAGCGTCTGGGTACCAAAGTGATCGTTGACAATCTCGATGTGGCGCGCCGACACCTGCGCCGGGTGCGGGACGCCGGCGGCCCGTGCCAACGCCAGCAGCTCTTTGCGGAGGGTGATGATGTAGTTTGCCACCCGCTCGGACTTCAGCTGCGGATCGAGGCCGCGGCTGAGCCACGCGCTCTGCGTCGTGATGCCGGCCGGGCACCTGTTGGTGTGGCACTTGAGCGCCTGGATGCAACCCGCCGACAGCAGCGCCTCGCGTCCGACGTTGATGAGGTCGGCGCCGAGCGCAAAACCTACCAAGGCGGTGTCGGGAAAGCCAAGCTTCCCTGAGCCGATGAACACCATTCGATCGTGGAGTCCGCGTTCGGCAAACACGCGCTGCACTTGACTGAACCCAAGCTTGAAGGGGAGTCCGACGCGGTCCGCGAACACGAGTGGCGCTGCGCCGGTGCCGCCTTCGCCACCGTCGATCGTCACAAAGTCCACCTGTCGTCCGGTGGTCTCGCACAGCCGGGCGAGGTCGTGCCAGAAATCGAGCTGCCCGACAGCCGACTTGATGCCGACAGGTAGACCAGTGGCCGCGGCGATCGACTCGACGAAATCGAGCAACGAATCGGCGTCACTAAACGCGGTGTGTCTGGACGGGCTCACGCAGTCCTTGTCGAGCGGCACTCCGCGGATCCCGGCAATCTCCGCGGTGAGCTTTGCCTTCGGAAGCACGCCGCCGGCACCGGGCTTGGCGCCTTGGCTCAACTTGATCTCGATGGCCCTCACGCTGCTATTGGCGTCCACCAGTTCCATCAGTCGTGTGAGGCTGAACTGGCCGTTCTCCTCGCGACACCCGAAGTAGCCGGTGCCGATCTGATAGGTGAGGTCGCCACCATGAAGATGATGGGGTGAGAGGCCGCCTTCGCCGGTGTTCTGAAGGCACTGCGCCCTGGCTGCGCCACGGTTCAGGGCCTCTACGGCGGCACCGCTCAGTGCACCGAAGCTCATGCCCGAGATGTTGATGACCGAGGCCGGTCGGAATGCCTTCCGCCTCCCAGAATACTCGCCGAGCACCTTCTCGCACGCAATGGCGTAGGTCGGATCGTAGGTGGCCTCACCGACATGGGGCGAGTTCAGCGGAAACGCGGCGTGCTTGATGATCGTGTAATTGGGCGACGCTTCCTGATCGTTCTCTGAGCCGAAGGCGAAGTAGTTGTTCTGCTGCTTGGAAGAGGCGTACACCCAGCGTCGCTGTCCGCGACTGAACGGGCGCTCTTCGCTGTTGCCGGCCACGATGTACTGGCGCAGCTCCGGTCCGATCGACTCCAGGAGGTAGCGCAAATGTCCGACGATCGGGAAGTTGCGCAAGATCGCCCGCTTTCGCTGCAATATGTCGTGCAGGGCGATGCCAATGCAGACAGCAACGATGAAAGCAGGGATGGGGTAAGTCACGGTGCGCCGCCACGTTAATCGGCGAGGCGGGGCGGCCCTTTACTGGCCTGTTCGATTACTTCCCGTGGGAGGCGTCGCCGACGCGGACCTTCCCCGATGCGTGGCCGAGTCGCTCCTTGATGTCGTCTCTCAGGGCCACCAGCGCTTCGGTGGCGTAGATGCTGACCGGCTCATTGGTGTTCACGGCCAGGTCGTATCGGGCCTTCAGCTGCGCGCCCAGCGGTCGCGTCACCGGCAGCCGTTCCTCCTGGCGAGCGTTCAGTCCTTCCCATACGGCCAACATTTCACTGAGACGCTCATCGACGGCCTCATAGGCATTGAGCATGCGGTGCTCGGTGGATGAGCGCGCTTTGGGGCGCGCCTCAGCCAGCGCCGAGCCGAAGGCCTGTCGTAGCGGCCGGAAGCGTGGCAGCGTTGGGCGATCGGTGAGGGCAACGACGATCGACTGGCCCGTCTGAGCGAGCGGCGCGAATGTCTCCGGGTGGACGCGCGCACAGGCCGCTCCGGTGAGCGGCAGGACGAGGAGTGCCACGACGAGGAGGGGGCCGCAAGCGCGCATCGCTCAATGCTAGTCCGGCCACGGTCGAGCGTGGTGGTCTGGGGATGGATTAGGCGGATCGTGGCTCGTAATCGAACGTCAGCGCGTTGTCGGCGACTCCGATCGTGACGGTTCCGCCGTGTTCGAGCTTGCCGAACAGGATCTCGTCGGTGAGCGGATCACGCACCTCTCTTTGAATCACGCGAGCGAGGGGGCGGGCGCCCATCACGGCGTCGTAGCCCTTGGCGCCGAGCCAGGTGCGCGCCTCAGGTGTGAGCGTAATAGCAACCTTGCGTTCGGCAAGCTGCGCCTCGAGCTGCAGGACGAACTTCTCAACGATCGTTTCCATGGCCGCCGGTGTCAGCGCCCTGAACGTCACGATGGCATCCAGGCGATTGCGGAACTCCGGACTGAACACACGCTCGATCGCCGCCTTCGACTTGCTGATCGACGACGGCCTGAGGTCGGCGCCGCCCTTGGGTGGGAGTGCCCCTTCGGCAAATCCGATGGTGTGAGCGCTCATCTCGCGAGAGCCGGCGTTGGAGGTGAGGATGAGCACGACGTTGCGGAAGTCGGCCTTCCTGCCGGTGTTGTCCGTGAGGGTCGAATGGTCCATCACCTGCAGGAGAATGTTGTAGATATCAGGATGGGCCTTCTCGATTTCGTCGAGCAGCAGCACGGAGTAGGGATGCGTGCGCACCGCATCGACGAGTAATCCACCCTGTTCGAAGCCGACGTAGCCGGGTGGGGCGCCAATCAGGCGCGCCACCGCGTGCTTCTCCATGTATTCGCTCATGTCGAAGCGGATGAACTCGTTGCCCAGCTGCAGCGCCAGTTGCTTGGCGAGCTCGGTCTTGCCGACACCGGTGGGTCCGGTGAAGAGGAAGCAGCCGGCTGGCCGTTCCGGCTGACCGAGTCCGGCACGCGCTCGCTTGATGGCCTGGGCCACAAGGTGCACTGCC
>JAKFYA010000456.1 GCA_021731095.1 Acidobacteriota bacterium
CCATGACGCCGTCAGGCGATACATGGAAGCCGTCCGCGCCAAGGGTCCCCTTCAGGACGACCTCGGACCCATTCTTGAAGGTGTCGGGCACGATACCGGAGTAGTAGGCCTTGACGATGCTGCCATTGCTCTGCACGTCGAACCGGTATTCAAGCTGCCCGGGCTTCTGCCGCACATCTGCGGCAAACCCGTGAAGCTGCAGCTTCTTGCCGTGCCACGCGGAGGGGTCGACCATGACTTCGTCGACGTGCTTGTAGTACTCGGTGCCCTCGCTGAGGCTGGAGTACATCAACCCGCCAAAGGCCAGCGCGAGGACCAGGCCGGTCAGTCCGAGGCGAACGATTTTGCTTTTCATAGGGTGGGAACCTTCCGGAATGAGCCTCTGGACCCAGAATAGCCCGGGGATCACCCGGGGTCAATGTCGCCGGTCCGGTCGAGACGTGTTGCGACGAGTCGGGACGCCAGCTGGAACACCAGTGCCACCGGCAGTCCGACCACGCCGCTATAGGACCCCTCGATGCGGGTCACCCACCGCGACGCCCGACCCTGGACCGCATACGCGCCAGCTTTGTCCATCGGCTCGCCAGTTGCCACGTAGGACGCAATGTCCTCCTCCCGGAGGTGCGCCAGCTCAACGGCGGTCTGCTCGAGGGCCGTCTCCGCCGTCCCGTCGGACGTGGCCAGCACCACCGCCGTCAGCACCTCGTGGCGCCTGCCGGACAGCAGACGAAGCATCCGGGCTGCGTCAGCCGAATCGACCGGCTTGCCGAGAATCTGCCCATCAATTGCGACCACCGTGTCGGCCGCGAGCACAAGGCGGTCGGCCGCCTCACCGAGCACGGCGAAGGCCTTGTCGGTTGCCACCCGCGTGGCATAGCCGCCCGGCGACTCGCCCGGTCGGACCGATTCATCCACGTTGGCCGGCCGGATGTCGAAGTCGAAGCCCGCGGCCTGGAGCAGTTCGGCCCGCCGGGGTGATGCGGACGCCAGCAGAAAGCGCATGGAGGTGCGGCCCCTCCCGGGCCGGTGGTATCGTCTCACAGTGATTCCGGTTCAGGCCGTGCTTCCGGAGGCGCTGGCCGCCCTCATCCGCCGCTCCCCGCTCTGTCCCGAGAAGGTCGACTTCGCCTGGCGGACCGCCGTCGGACCGACGCTGGCCAACGCCACGCAGGTATCTCTCCAGGACCGGCAGCTCATCGTGAGTGCGCGGGACGTGGCCTGGTCACGCGAGATCACCCGCGCCCTCCCCGTGATTCGCCCCAGACTCGTCTCCCTCCTCGGCCCTGACGTCGTAGGCGACGTGGTGGTGCGGGACCGCTAGAATGGCTGCATGCAGGACGCAGTCATCGTCTCCGCCGTTCGCACGCCGACCGGCAAGTTTCTCGGCGCGCTGAAAGGGTTCACCGCCCCGCAACTGGGCGCGCTCGTCATTGCGGAAGCCGTCCGACGCGCGGGCATCGATCCGGCGCAGGTGGACGAGTGTCTGATGGGCCATGTCGTGTCGGCCGGCACCGGCCAGGCACCCGCGCGTCAGGCGGCGCTGCGCGCCGGGCTCTCCCCTGCCGTGGGCGCCCTCACCATCAACAAGGTCTGCGGCTCAGGCCTGAAAGCCGTGATGCTGGCCGCCCAGGGCATCGCCACCGGAGACGTCGAGATTGCCGTCGCCGGCGGCATGGAATCGATGAGCAACTGCCCCTACCTGCTGCCCGGCGTCAGGGACGGCTACCGGATGGGCCCGGGGACGGCGGTCGACTCGATGATCAACGACGGACTCTGGTGCGCGTTTGAAAACGCCCATATGGGCACGGCCGGTGAGGTGGTGGCGACCGAGTTCCAGTTCAGCCGGGAACGGCAGGACGCCTGGGCCGTCGAAAGCCACCGCCGGGCGGCCGCCGCCACCGAGGCCGGCCGGTTCGCCGACGAGATACTTCCGGTGGCCGTGCCACAGCGCAAGGGCGATCCCGTGGTGCTGAGCCGGGACGAGTCCATCCGGGCCGACACCACACTGGTCTCGCTGGGCGCCCTGCGCCCGGCCTTTGCCGCTGGTGGGAGCGTGACAGCAGGCAATGCGCCCCCGGTGAATGACGGAGCCTCGGCGCTCGTCGTGATGTCGGCTCGCCGTGCCGCCGAACTGGGCCTGACACCGCTCGCCCGGATTGCCGGCCAGGCCACCAGCGGCCTGGCGCCCCGCTATGTCCTGATGACGCCGGTCGAGGCCGTCCGAAAGGTAGTCGGCAAGGTGGGCTGGGACCTGGCCGATGTCGACCTGTTCGAGATCAATGAGGCGTTTGCCGTGCAGGCGGTCGCCGTCACGGAGCAGCTCGGCCTCGACCCCGCGCGTGTGAACGTGCACGGCGGTGCCGTGGCCCTGGGCCACGCCATCGGGTCAAGCGGCTCGCGGGTGCTCACCACGCTCCTCAGTGCGCTCGGCCAACGTGGCCTGCGACGCGGCATCGCCACGCTCTGTCTGGGTGGAGGCAACGGCGTGGCCCTGGCCGTGGAGCGCTTCTAGGGCGGCGGGAACTGCCAGGCAACGGTGGCCACGGTTGACGTTCGTCCCGGTCCGCCGAAGGGCCTCACGGCCGGCACTGGCCGTAAGTGCTTGCAGCACAAGCAGTCCGAGTCCAAGACCGTTCGTATTTTCGCTTGACTTTCGCCTGGCCCACTTCTAGGATCAACCCGGCTGTGACCTTCCCTGTCATTCCCGCGCCACACCATGGCTGCAGCGGGCGGCACTGGACGGCGGCCCGAGCAGCATTCATACGCATGAGGAGCCTGTAATGGCCTTTGAGGATCAGAAGGAACGCAGCAAGGCGATTGAAATGGCCCTGGGCCAGATCGAGAAGCAGTTCGGCAAGGGCTCGATCATGCGCCTCGGTCAGAAGGGTGCCATCCAGCCCATCGACTCCATTTCCACCGGGTCGATCAGCATCGACTACGCCCTGGGCGTGGGCGGCATGCCCTGCGGCCGCGTCATTGAAATCTATGGGCCGGAATCCTCTGGCAAGACCACGCTGGCCCTCCAGGTCATTGCCCAGGCCCAGAAGAAGGGCGGCATGGCCGCGTTTGTCGACGCCGAACACGCACTCGACGCCCAGTACGCCCAGAAACTCGGCGTGAATCTGGACAATCTGCTGGTCTCCCAGCCGGACACCGGCGAGCAGGCGCTGGAGATTGTCGAAGTCCTCATCCGGTCCAACAGTGTGGACGTGGTGGTGGTCGATTCGGTCGCGGCCCTGGTGCCCAAGGCCGAGATCGAAGGCGAGATGGGCGAGGCGCA
>JAKFYA010000101.1 GCA_021731095.1 Acidobacteriota bacterium
CTCGACGTAGGCGAAGAAGCTGTCGGGTGCGCCGGCGGTGAGGTGGCCGCCGAGCTTCTGGAGCGAGGCGACGGCGCCGGCCAGATCCTTCACGCCGAAGGAGATGTGCTGCACGGAGCCGTCGCCGTGGCGTTCAAGGCCATCGCGCCACGGGCTCTTGCCGCCGGTGGGCTGCAGCAGGTGAATCTCCACATTGTTGGCGGTCTTGATCTCGGTGGTCAGCACGCCGGCCTTGGGGTCGCCGGGGTATTCCTTGGGGGGTGCGCCTGGCGTGGCCACGTGGATGGGTGCGTAGGTGACGCCGAAGGCCTTGCCGAACTGTTTGGCTGACGCGTCCACGTCCTTCACCACGATGCCGATGTGGCGGAAGTAGCCGTCGAAGGTGCCGGTGCTCTGGGCCCGCAGCGACTGCAGCCCGGCGCCCAGGGCCACCAGGGCCAGCGCACCGGCGGTGCGCAGAATCCATGTCATCACGATGTGTGTCCTCACGGGGCTAGCGCGCCAGCGGGTCCGGGCGCAGTTGAATCTGCATGAGCTTGCTGGTGGTGCCGCGGCCCCCCTCGGTGTGCCACGGCGCCTGGCTGCTATAGGCGGCCCACAGGCCGCGGCCCTTCCAGCCAGCCTTCGCATCGTCGATGCGTCCGTCCATCCCGCGGCTGTAGAAGCCCAGCGGATAGGGGACGCGGATGGTGACGAAGCGGCCGTCCGGCCGGAGCGCCAGCAGCGAGTCCGAGTTGGTGCCGTTGACGAACGGGGTGTCGCGGCCAAGGCCGAAGGTGTCGAACTTGTCGACCCAGTTGAAGTAGTGCATGTCGGCGCTGCCGAAGGTCGTATCACCCTGGAAGCGCGGGCCTGGCGTCTGGTGAAGCGTCCAGCCTTCGGGGCAGTGCGTACCGGTGGCCGTCGGTCCCTTCAGCACCTTGCACTTGCGCCGATCGAAGCTGGCCAGGTGGCCGCTCTGCAGGCCGGTCCAGACCACGCCGTTCCGGTCCAGGTCCACGCCACGCGGCGTGAACCCCTGCCGCGTCGCTGCGCCGGCGCCGAAGGGTGGCTCGTAGGCCTCTGACAGCCCAGTCTTCGGATCGAAGCGGATGAGCATGCCCGGCACAGCGCTGATGGCGCCCCACACGCTGCCGTCCGTCGGGTGCTGCTCGATGCCGTAGAGCCCCAGACCAAAGCCGGTTTCATACCCCGTGCTGCGGCCGCCAATGCGTTTGTCCTTTGTGGGGTCGACCGGCTTGTCCGGCTCCACATAGGCGTCGCGCCTGCCGTTGCCGTTGGTGTCGAGGATGAAGGGCGACCAGCCCTGCGCCGCGGCTGCGTCCTTCGTCTCTTCGAACTTCCGGGTGTTGAGCCAGCCGATTACCTGTCCGCCACCGCTGAACCAGAGCGTGTTGTCGGCATCGTGGCCGAACTGCAGGTGATGCGTGCTGAAGCACAGGTCAATCGGGGTGACCTGCTTCGTCTCCGGGTTGTACATCGACACCTGACGCGAGCTGGTCGCCAGCGGATAGGTCTGGGCCGACGGATGGGTCGAGCCGGCCTGGCAGAAGGCCGGATTGGCGGACGCCCGCGTGGTGGAGGTCATCCAGACCCGTCCGCGCCGGTCCAGCAGCGGGTTGTGCATGTTGGCCTTGTTGCGCCAGATGAGGTCGTCGCCCCAGTAGGGCGAGGACGCCAGCAGCGACTGCGGCTGCGAGTAGGCCGTGTTCGCGTCCCGAACGGGCAACACCACCTTCTTCTCGGCGGCGTGCGTGCGCGGATCAACCGAAATCAGATCGGGCGAGTTGTAGCGGTCGTTGCCGTACACCGGACCGTAGGCGTTGGCGGTGGGGTTGCGTTTGTCGGTGGCGGTGACATCGTGCACGAACGCCTTGTCATCGGCCCAATCCCACTGGGAAATCACCACGTGACGCTCGACGCCCTGCGGCCGGGGTGGCGCCTGCGGCACCTCGCCGGCCGCAATGCGGTCCGACCAGTCAGCGAACAGCGCGAGGCCGCGGGCGCGACCGAATGCGTTCATGGCACCGGTCATCACGGGCGCCGCCTGTGACGAGAGGACGCGCCGGTCCCACGCGGCGACGGAGGTGGGGAAGGAGCCGAGTGCCGCCGGAATCTCGCGTGTGGCCTTGGTGCCGAGCTGATGGCACTGCATGCACTGGCTCTTCATCAGGTCCATCCAGTGCGCCTGGGTCTTCATCATCTCGCCGATGCCGTTGGCCACCGTGCCGGGGAACTCGCGTGCCTCCGGAATGCGGATCAGCGACAGCCAGTAGTTGGCCGGGTAGATGGCCGCGGCCGCCCGTGGGTTCGGCGCAATGGTGGCGGTGAGGTTCAGCCGCGCGCCAGGCGAGGCCTGCACGCGGGGGGAGTCCACGAGGCCATAGCCACGGACCCAGACCGAATAGCGCCCCTTCGGCAGGTCTGGTACCAGGTATCGGCCTCTGTCATCGGTGACGACGATCTTGCGGAAGCCGGTTGGCAGGTCGGTGGTTTCGGCAATCACCCACACGCCGGCCTCGGGACCTTTCGGGCTTGCGACGACGCCGCCAAGGTCGTCGGCATCCAGGCGAAGGGTGTCGGACGTCTGGGCCGCCGCCGGCAGGGTGACTGGCAGCAGCAGGGCCATGGCCGTCAGCACGTGTCTGGCAAGGATATGCACGCGGGAATCCTAGCATCGGGATGCGCCCGTGTCTTGCCCGGTTGCGCGTAGACTGCTGCAGGGAGGCTCGAGTGATGGCAGAGGCGTGTCCGGGCAAGGCCGGCGTGGTGGCACCCGTCGTGGATCGCAACCGGTGCGAAGGCAAGGCAGCCTGCGTCGCCGTCTGCCCGTACGACGTCTTCCAGATGGGGACCCTCTCGGCCGAGGAACGGGCCGGCCTGTCGTTCGTGGGCAAGCTGAAGGCCTGGGGACACCGGGGCTCGCAGGTGTATGTCGTGAAGCCGCAGGAGTGTCACGCCTGTCGCCTCTGCATTGATGCCTGCCCCGAGAAAGCCCTCACCCTGGCGCCGCTGTCGTAAAGTTGTCCCTCATGGCTCAGCGCACAATCCTCGTCACCGGCGGGGCAGGGCATGTCGGCTCGCACGTGGTGGAGAGGCTGGTCGCGGATCCCCTCAACCGGGTGATCTCGCTCGACAACTACTTCAACGGGCGGGAATCCAATCACATGGCCGGCGCCGAGTACCGGCGCGGTCACACGAAGGACATCGACCGGCTGGTGCCCGAGACGCCGGACCTGGTCATCCATCTCGGCGAGTACGCGCGCATTGCGCCCTCC
>JAKFYA010000206.1 GCA_021731095.1 Acidobacteriota bacterium
ACCCAGGAATTCCCGGGCGTCACGGGTCAGCCGGGCGCCGTGGATGTTTACACCACCCTGGATCTCAATCTCCAGCGTGCGGCACTGGACGCCGTGCGCGATGGGCTGGCCCAGGTGGACAGCATCCTGTCGCGGCGCAAGCGGAAACCCGGGCCGGCGCAGGCCGCCCTGATTGCCATCGACCCGCGCACCGGCGAGATTCTCGCAATGGTCGGCGGGCGGTCATACAACCAGTCGCAGTACAACCGCGCGGTGGTGTCACGGCGTCAGCCGGGCTCCATCTTCAAGCCGTTCGTCTACCTGTCGGCATTCGAGCGGGCCGCAGACGAGGGCCGGACTGACATGACGCCCGCCTCGCTCGTGGCTGACGAACCGACGACCTTCCTCTTCGAGGACAAGGAATGGTCGCCCGGCAACTACGGCGACGAATACGACGGGAATATCACGTGGCGCAGGGCCCTGGCCATGTCACGCAACGTGGCCACGATCAGAGTGGGCGAAGCCGCGGGCTTCGACCATGTCGCGGCGCTCTGGCGCCGCATCGGCGTGGGGACGCCGCCGCAGGGATACCCGTCCATCGCGCTGGGCGTCTTCGAGTTGACCCCCATCGAAGTGGCGCGTGCCTATACCCTCTTCACCAACGCCGGCAACGTCAGGCCGCTCCGGGCACTCGACCACGTGGAGGCCGGCGGCAAGACGCTGAAGCCGAAGCCCGGAAAGTCCCTGGCCATTGCCCGCCCGGACACCACCTATCTGGTGACGAACATGATGCGCAGTGTCCTGAATGAAGGGACGGGCGCTGGTGCCCGCGGGGCCGGGTTCTACCGCGACGCGGCTGGAAAGACGGGAACCACCAACGACCTCCGCGACGCGTGGTTCGTCGGGTTCACACCAGATTTGCTCACCGTGGTCTGGGTCGGGTTCGATGACAACAAGCCGGTTGGCCTGAGCGGCGCCCAAGCCGCGCTGCCGATCTGGACCTCGTTCATGAAGCAGGCTACGGCCGGACGGTCAAATTCCGAATTCGCCGTCCCGGGCGGAATCGTCTTCGTGGATATCGACCGCGAGACCGGCAAACTCGCCACGCCGGACTGCCCGAAAGTCGGCTCCGAATCGTTCCTCGTCGGCACCGAACCGACGGAACTCTGTCCGGAGCACAAGCACTAGGTCCGCCCGGACATCGGGACGTCCCACTTCAGGCTGGCGGGCGCGGTCTCGGCACTCGCCCGTCGACCGTGTTTGACGGCAATCAGCTCCGCCAGAATGCTCACGGCAATCTCCTGCGGCGTGACGGCGCCGATGTCGAGACCAATGGGTGCGTGCACCCGTTGCAGCGTCGCCGGAGCCATGCCCTCCTCCACCAGAGCGTCAAAGACCCGCTTGATCTTGGCCCGACTCCCAATCAGTCCGACATAGCGCGCCGGTCGTGAGGCCAGTCCACGCAGCGCCTCCAGGTCGTGCCTGTGCCCACGCGTCACGATGACCGCGTACGCCGTCGGGGCCAGCGGATGCGCCGCGATCCAGCCCGGGATGTCGTCCACCAGCGTTTCAACGCCCTCCGGGAACCGTTCGGCATTCGCGAACTTCTCCCGGTCATCGATGACATGCACGCGGAACCCGGCCTCGAACGCCATACGGGCCAGGCTGCATCCGACGTGCCCGGCGCCGAAGATGTAGACATCGGGCGCCGGTTCCAGGGGCTCGATGAAGACCTCCATCTGTCCGCCACAGATGAGCCCGGACTCCTCGGCGAAGTCGTCGGTCAGGTCGTACTTGACGCGCTGGGCCTTCCTCGCCGCAATGGCCTCGCGGGCCTTGCCAAAGGCGTCGTTCTCATAACAGCCGCCGCCGATGGTGCCAATGGTCCGGCCATCGGCAAAGACCAGCATCTTCGCGCCGACCCGTTGAGGGGTGGAGCCGGTTGATGCCGTGATCGTCACAAGCGCGACTTCTTCCCCCCGCTGCAGCGCTTCAGCCAGAGCGGCGAAGACCTCCTGATTCATGTTCCGGATTATTGCTGCGGGCGGACGTGCGTATAATTGTTCTAATCACCTGATTCCCAATGGGTTCGACGCCACTCACCGACCGCGCCAGACATCTCCTGGCCGTCCTCGTCCGTCAGTACATCGAGACTGGCGAGGCCGTGTCGTCGCAGGTGCTTGCCCAGCGGAGCCGTCTGGGTGTCTCCTCCGCTACCGTGAGGCATGTGCTGTCCGCCCTCGAGGAGGCTGGCTACCTGCACCAGCCACACACCTCCGCGGGCCGCGTGCCAACGGACCTCGGATACCGCGCGTTCGTCGACCAGTTGCTTGAGGGCCGCCGGGCGCCGCGAACGCCCCAGGCGCTCGAGGCCGAGCTGCGCCAGCACGCCGGGCGCGCCCCGCTTGAGCAGGACCTGCTGGCCACGGTCGCCCACCTGGTCACTCGCGCCTCTCGCAATGTCGGCTTCACCCTGTCTGCGCATCGGGTCGCGGTGCTCGAACAGATCGAGTTCGTTCCGCTCGGGGGGCCTCGGATTCTGGTGGTCGTCGTGGCTCGCGGAGGCCAGGTCGCACAGAAGCTGGTGGACGCCGGCGAGGACGTGTCGCGCGAGGAACTGACCCAGGCGGCGAACTACCTCAATACCGAATTTGCCGGACTGGCACTCGACGACATCCGCGCGGCGGTGCTTGAGCGGCTTCGCCAGGAGCGGACGCTGTACGACCGCCTGTTCGCCCGGGCACTGCGTCTGGCCAATTCAACCCTCGAACAGATGCCTGAGCAGACGACGTTCCACCTGGAAGGCGTCTCCTCGCTGCTCGATACGGATGTCACCCTGGACCAGGCCGTGCCGCTGACCACGTTGCGCGTGCTCATCGAATTGATGGAAGAAAAGGCCCGGCTGATCCACCTGCTCAACCAGTACATCGATGGCCCAGGCCTGACAGTCGTGATCGGCGGCGAACATGCCAGCCCGGATCTGCGGCGCTTCAGCCTCGTCGCATCGACCTCGGTGGATGGCCCCACGATCCGGACTGTCGGCGTGATTGGCCCCACCCGCATGCATTACTCCAGGGCCATCGGTGTCGTCGACGGCACGGCGCAGGCCGTGTCTCGCGTCCTCCGTGAAACCCACTAGCCCAGATGACCCCCATGTCCGACATTGATCCCCAGACGCCTTCCCCCGCTGACGCCTTCGGTGGCCAGGCCGAGGCGCCCGACCAGGCGCCCGACGCCACCGGTGCCACAGACGACCTGACGGCCGCGCTCCAGGAGAAGCAGGCACTCC
>JAKFYA010000367.1 GCA_021731095.1 Acidobacteriota bacterium
GGCTCGGCTCGGGCCCCGGGTGCGGGTTGCCAACGACGCCAACTGTTTCACGCTGTCGGAGGCTGTCGACGGAGCGGCTGCTGATGGCGAAGTGGTCTTCGGCGTGATCCTTGGTACTGGCACCGGTGGTGGCATCACCGTGGACCGGCGGATCCTGGTCGGTGCCCACGCCATTGGTGGTGAATGGGGTCACAACCCGTTGCCCTGGCCCGAAGCGGGCGAGTGGCCCGGCCCGGCCTGCTACTGTGGCCGCACCGGGTGCATCGAAACCTTTCTGTCGGGGCCAGGTCTCGCGCGTGATCATGCCGAACAGACCGGCGACGTCCGCACGCCAGAGGCCATCATGGCGGCCGCGACTGCCGGGGACTCGGCTGCGGTGGCCAGCCGCCGTCGGTACGCCGGTCGCGCGGCGCGGGCGCTGGCCGGCGTCATCAACCTGCTCGACCCCGACGTCATCGTGCTCGGCGGGGGCCTGTCGAACATCGACTGGCTCTACACGGCCATCCCCGCGCTGTGGGGGCGCTGGGTCTTTTCGGATGTCGTCACCACGCCCCTTGTGCGGGCCCGCCATGGGGATGCCAGCGGTGTACGAGGCGCGGCGTGGCTCTGGCCGGAAGGCTGACCGGGCAAAGGGCGCGTACAGCACAACGCCCGGCGTCCTGGGACACCGGGCGTGTTTGGAACGGGAGCCGGCCTACTTCTTGGTGAAGACGATCTGCTCGAGTTCGGCATCCTTGATCGGCAACTCGGTCGTGCCGGCAGGAATGCCGTTGCCCTTGAACAGGAACGCCACGATGTCGACGTAGGTCTGGCGGCTCAGGCTGCCGGGCTTCTCGTTCGGCATGATGTCGGAGATGGCGCCGACCATGTCCTTCATCGAGACGTTCGTCCAGCGGGACGTGAACTCCAGGCCACGCAGCGGTGGCCCGCCGTCGTTGTTCCCCCGGAGGTCATCGCGGTGGCACAGCGTGCAGGACTTCTTGTACGCGGCTTCGCCACGCGCCGCCTGCGCCGGCGTGTACACGCCTTCCCAGATCGTCTTCTTCTTGGCACCCTGCGCCGAGAGCCCGATACCGGCAATCATCAGACCGCACAGGCCCAGCGCCAGTGCTGCAACATGTCTCTTCATGGCGGAAATAATAGCAGATCGTTACCAGGCCCAGTGATCGCGGCGATGCCGGAGAACCGGAACGGATGACGGCCCGCAAATGGGCTCGCGCCCGTCCCACCCGGACGGCGGCATTCGAAGCCGAAGGCGTGGTCTCCTGATATTCTCTTACGACCATGCCACGACGCCGCACGCCACCGCAGATCGTCCGCCGCCGCTCAAAGCTCCATGGATGGGGCGTCTTCGCCAAGGAACGCATCACCAAGAACACCCGCATCATCGACTACGCCGGAGAGCTCATCAATACCAAGGAGAGCTACAAGCGTGAGACGAAGTACCTGAAGAACGGGTGCATCTGGTGCTTCACGGTCAACCGGCGCTGGGTGCGCGACGCGAATGTCGGCGGGAACAACGCCCGGTTCATCAACCACGCCTGCAAGCCAAACTGCTATAGCCAGATTGACGGACACACCATCTGGATCCGCGCCGCAAAGACGATTGAGCCAGGCGAGGAACTGACCTACGACTATCACACCGAAGGTGATCACACCATCCAGTGCCGCTGCCGCCCCGGCTGCAAGCGCTGGATCTGAGACGCTGGTGGGGACGTCGGCCGCGGCCCGTCGGGCGCGATGCGGACTGAGTGCCGCCCTCGGACTCACGCTGCTGGTCGGTGGCGTCTTCCCGGGTGTGCCCGTACGTGCGGCCGTGTCGCGCGCGGGTGTCCAGGGCGAGGTTTCGGAGGCGGCACTGGGCACGGCAAGCGCCGACCGCACGGTCCGCATCGGTGTCTCGAGCGGCGGGACACGTCGGCCCACCGAGATCCCGCTGGAGATTTATGTGGCCCGCGTCTTGGCTGGCGAAGGCGAGCCACGCGCCGCGGACGCCGCCCAGCAGGCGCTGGCCATAGCCATCCGCACCTTTGTCAGCGCCAATCGCGGTCGGCACCAGCGCGACGGCTTCGACCTGTGTGACACCACGCACTGCCAGGTGCTGCGCCCCTCCAGCGCCAACTCACGGCGTGCCGCGCTGGCGACGGCAGGCAGCGTGCTGTTGTACGACGGCCGTCCGGCCGAACTGTTCTATTCAGCCTCGTGCGGTGGACGGTCGGAAGTGCCGTCGGCGGTCTGGCCGGGCATGCCCGACTATGCCTATCTGGTGGCCGCGGATGACGATGTGCATGAGGCCGACACGCCCTGGGTCGTCGACCTCAGCCGGGAGGACGCGGTGGCCGCCCTGCGTCGTGCCGGCTTCAGCGGCCGACATCTGACAGGGATCGTCGTCGACATGCACAACGCATCCGGACGGGTTGCGCGTGTCAGCTTGCCTGGCCTCCGTCCGGCCACCGCCTCCGGGGCTGAACTCCGCATGGCGCTTGGGCCGACGCTCATCAAGAGCACGGCCTTTGCCGTTGAGCCGAGCGAACGGGGATTCCGCTTCACCGGCCGTGGGTACGGACATGGGGTCGGCATGTGTGTCATCGGGGCAGGTCGGCGGGCGGCCGCAGGCGAGGCGGTGGACGCCATCCTTGCCCGGTACTATCCGGGGCTGCAACGTGGCATCGCAGGCGACCGGACTCCCTCCATGGATGCGCGGTCAGTGGCGGCTGCCCGCGACCAGAACGTGCTGGCCGCGGCAGCTGACACCCGGAGTGCGGTACCGACGCCTTCAGCGACCGGTGCCTCGACACCAACCGTTGCACCTGGTGGTCCCGTGCAGGTGTGGGCAGAACCGGAAGCCGGGCTCGACGCAGGTGAGCTGGCGCGACTGGCGAATCAGGCGTTCAGCGAGCTGTCCCGCGAACTGGGCACCGCCCTGGCGCCCGTCAGTGTCCGCATGTATGGCACCGTGGATGCGTTCAGGCGCGCGACCGGGCGTCCCTGGTGGGTCAGTCATGTCGTAAGCGGTTCCGACATCCACCTGTCGCCGGCAACCGTGCTGGCCCAGCGGGAGGGGACGGCGCGCGTCCTTCGCATCGCCATGGCCGAACTGCTGACCAACGGGGCGCTGTCGCGTCGGCCGCTCTGGGTTCAGGTCGGTGCGGGCCGCTATTTCGGACGGGGTGCCTCGGCTGGACGCCCCGCACCCACTGGCACGCTGGTGTGTCCGTCCGAGTCCGAGCTGGCGGCCGCCTTGTCGGCGCCGGCGCAACGCGAGGCC
>JAKFYA010000025.1 GCA_021731095.1 Acidobacteriota bacterium
GGCACCGCGCCGCCCCCGTCGGCAGCGGTGGCACTTGAGCGCGCGCTGTCTCAGCACCTCTCCCGCGTGGATCAGGTGCAACAAATGCTGGTGCTGCGCACCGGGCCCGGACAGGCCCAGATGCTGTGCGTGGCCATTGACCGGGCGATGCTCCCCGACGTGGTGGGCACCATCGCTGGCGACGACACCATTCTGGTGATTGCGCCCGATGCCCGCCGGGCGCGCACTCTGGCGCGCCGCATGCGCGAGTACTAGGAGTCCCGGACCGGTGAGCAGAACCTGCATTGTGGTGGCGTGCGCAGACGAGCGCGATCTCCCGGCGGCCATTGGCTGGGTGGCTGCCCATCGGCAGGCGGACGTCGTGGCGGTGGCCGTGGATCTGGGGCAGGGCTGGGATCGCGCCACCGTGGAGCGAATGGCCAGGGCCGCCGGCGCGACGCGGACCCATGTCCGCGACGCTGGCGAAGAGTTCGCGCGCGACTATGCGCTGCCGGCTCTGCGCACGGAGGCCTCTGGGGCCGCGGTGGCCCCGATGCCCACGCTGGGTCGGACCCTGGTGGCCCGGGCACTCGTGGAGGTGGCGGCCCTCGAGCACGCCAGCGCCATTGCCGTCGAGGCCGACCTCGCAAAGGCCGTCGAGGCACTGAATCCTGCCATCGCCATGGTGGTGTTGCCGCCAGGCGCCGGAACAGGGGCGCCGCACGCCGAACCGGTGTCTGGCTCGAAGAAGCCGACAGGCTCCGCCCGCGTCGAGCTCACGGTCGAGTCCGGTGCGCCCGTGGCGCTCAATGGCGTCGCCATGCGGCTGCTCGAACTGGTTGAGAGTCTCTCGGTCATCTCCGGCGGCGACGGTGCGGCCCTGCTGCGCGCGGCGCTCCGGTCGCTTGGTTCCGACTGTGCCACGGGCACGGTTCACCTGCAGTTCCTTCATGGCGAGTGCACGCTGCTCGCATCACAACGCACATGACAACACTCTGGTCTGGTCGGTTTGATACAGCGCCCGATCCTGCGGCGTTCGATTTCGGCATCTCGTTCGGTTTCGACCGGGCGCTCTTCGAGGACGACGTGAATGGCAGCCTGGCCTGGGCCGAGGCGCTGAACAGGGCCGGGGTGCTCTCGGCCGAGGACACGTCGGCCATCACGACCGCGTTGCAGGCCATCCTCGACGAGGGCCGCCGCAACCCTGCCTTTGTGCAGGGGCCAGACGAGGACGTGCACAGTTTTGTCGAACGGAACCTCGTGGAGCGGGTGGGCGATGCCGGACGCCGGCTGCACACGGGCCGCTCGCGCAACGAGCAGGTCTCGCTCGACATCCGCCTCTATCTGCGCCGGCGGATTCCGCCTGTGCAGGCGGCCGTGGCCAGGCTGATTCAGGCCTGCGTGGATCAGGCCGAGGCGGCCGGCGAGGCGCTGATGCCGTCCTATACCCACCTGCGCCGTGCGATGCCGGTGCTCGTGGCCCACTTCTACATGGCGCACGCCGCCGCCCTGCGCCGTGACTATGCCAGGCTGGCCGTGGCCTCGTCCGAGGCGGACGCGCTGACCCTCGGGTCGGGCGCCATTGCCGGCACCAGCTATGCGGTGGACACCGCGTTCCTGGCAAAGCGCCTCGGCTTTTCGAAGGTGGTCGCCAACAGCATGGACGCCTCGTCAGACCGCGACTTCGTGGCCTCGTTCCTGTATGCGTGCTCGCTGACGATGGTGCACCTGAGCCGCATGGCCGAAGACTTCATCCTCTTCACGGGTGAGGAGCACGGCTTCTTCGAGTTGTCCGACGCCTCGGCCACCGGCAGCAGCATGATGCCGCAGAAGAAGAATCCCGATCCGCTCGAGCTCGTGCGCGGCAAGAGCGGGCGGGTGATGGGCCGGCTCAGTGGGTTCCTGGCCACCATGAAGGGGCTGCCGAGCGGCTACAACAAGGACCTCCAGGAGGACAAGGAAGCGGTCTTCGATGCGGAAGCGAGTGTGCTGGCCTCGCTCGGCGCCACCCATGCCGTCATCTCGCGTCTGGGTCTCCACCCGGAGCGCACCGGCAAGGCGGCCTCCGGGCTGCTGCTCGCCACGGACGTGGCCGACTACCTGGTCTCGCGCGGCCTCCCCTTCCGCCGCGCCCACGAAGTGGTGGGCGCCATGGTGCGCAAGCTCCTCGGCGAGGGACGCGACTTTGCCGACATGTCGCTCGACGAGTGGAAGGCCGCCAGCGAGATGTTCGGCGACGACGCGCCGCAGGCCGCCACGGCGCTGGCCTCGGTGCGCACGAAGCGGACGCCCCAGTCGACCAATCCCGACGCAGTGGCAGCGGCGATCGCCGAGTGCCGGGCCTGGCTGGCATCGCTCTAGACAACAGTGGCCGGGACTGTGCGCCCTGATATTGCCCGGGTCCCCGGCCTCTGTTACACTCCACGAACCTACGCAACCAGCGCGGTCCGAGACAATATCCCACCTGCAAGAGGACGCGCTTCGAGGGAGTTTCATGCAGCAACGCCGGCTTCGGCTCGGTGACATCGTGGACGATTACTGTCCACGTGAGCGGCGCATCACGAACCACGCCATCGTCGCCATCATTGGTGACGAGGTAAAGCAGACGCGATGCGCCACCTGTGAGTCCGACCACGAATTCAAGGGCGCCAGAATTCCGCCACAACGGAAGAAGCCCGGTCTGTCTCCGCTCGACAGTGCCATCGACGAGATGACGCGCACGCGCATCGTCGCCGTGCCGCACGACACGCCGACGGAGGGGGCCCAGCCTGATGCCGGGACCTACGACGACGTGGTTGCCGCATCGGCGGCAGCCGTCAGCGTCGAAGTCCTCGAAGCGGAGTCCCAGCGGCAGACACCCTCCATGGCGGACAGTCCAGCGCCTGCCCGGTCTGCCGAGGCCGATGAGCCGGCGGAACCGGACGAGTCGAACGAGCCGGGCGAGCCCAACGGCAATGTCGACGACAGTCCCGCCGGCTATCGGCGTCTCATTCGCGCCTCCCTGCCTCGCCCGGAAGGGCATGTTCCCGAACGCAAACCGACAGACTTCACCATCCGGCAGCCCGGCCGCTACGGCGACCGCTCGGGCCGCGAGGTGGACGGCAATCGTGGCGGTGGCGGCGGTGGTCGAGGCTTTGGCGGGGGACGGCCCGGCTTCGGTGGCGGCGGTGGTGGTGGCGGCCAGCGGTTCGGCGGGCCCCGTCAGGGGCAGGGCGGCGGCCAGGGCACCGGCGGTGGTCGGGGCCAGGGCGGTTTCCGTGGCGGCCAGGGCCAGGGCGGCGATCAG
>JAKFYA010000143.1 GCA_021731095.1 Acidobacteriota bacterium
CACCTGCAGAGTGACGCGCCGCTTTGTGCGGCAGACTGGTATGCGCAGGTCCTTGGCCTGCGCCTGGCCCCGGTGGTGGACAGGAGCGGGGCGGTCGTGCCTGCGCCTGCCAATTGCCATGTGCCGTTTGCGCCGCGCGGCAATCCCGCCAATCAGATTCTGGCGCCCAACGCGAAGGTGTTTGCCGGTGACGTCGCGCTGTTCGTCTATCCCAATCAGCGTCTGAGAGCCCTCACGGACCAGGCGGTTGATCGTCCCGAACCACTCGTGTCGCCGCGAGGCCACGTGCTCGACCATGTTGGCGTGTCCGTTGGCGACCTCCGCGGGACGCTGGCCCGACTACGGGGCCTGGGCGTGCGCGTGCTGCAGGACATTCACCGATTCGGGACTGGCCCGATGGAGGCGGCGTTCATCGAAGGCCCTGACGCCATGGCGATTGAGTTGGTGACACGGTAGCGTCGACCGTACCACGGGCCCATGCCGGTGGCTGGATTAGACTGATTGCCAGCGCGCAGGATGCTTCTCACGGGAGGAAGAGATTGATGGCGGTGATCAGAACCTGTTGGGTGGGTGTGATGTGCGCGGCGGCGATAGCCACCGGACTGCTGGCCGTGGCGTCGGCCCAGGGCAAATCGGCGGCTGACGGCGTGTATTCCGACCAGCAGGCGGGACGTGGCGAAGAGGCCTACAACCGTGCCTGTGCGTCCTGTCACATGCCTGACCTCAGGGGCGAGAGCTTTGCTCCGGCACTGGCGGAAGAGCCGTTCGCGAACCGGTGGCGTGGGAAGTCGGTGGGCGATCTTTACGTGATTCTTCAGGGCACCATGCCCATGGACGCACCAGCCAGCATGAAGGACTCCGAGTACGCCGATCTGGTGGCGTTCCTCCTGAAGAAAAACGGCTACGCGGCGTCCTCGGACGAGTTGAAGCCGGACGTGGCGGCCCTGAAACTGATCAAGTTCAAGTCCTGAAGGTCAGCGCAGCGTGCGGAGCACGTTGGCGTTGTTGTAGGCCACCGCGCTGTAGAGCACATTCGACGCCACCATCAGCACCACTGCGGCTGTTCGGCGATTGGTCTTCCAGAGTCGCTCACTCATCATGATGGTGCTGGCGGCCATACCGGCCTTGATGCCGATGAAGACGGCCGGGTTCTTGACCGCGCCCCTCATCAGGGGGTTGGCTTCCGTGGCGCCGCGTCCAAGCGCCTGAAGGGTGCTTGCGGCGTCGTAGGCCTGCAGGCCAGCCAGGCCGACATACAGCATCGGTAGCATCGTGCCGCGGCGCGGTGCCGGGGCCACGACGGCGACGCGGAACGGTTCGGTCACGGTCAGGGTGGCGCCAGTGGTTGTCGTGTCCGACAGACTGACGGGTTCCACGGGGACCCTGGGCTCGGATTCGGCGGCGAAGACCGGCAGTGCCGTGAGTGCCACCAGGAAGGCTGTGGTCTGGAAGGTGCGGGTCATGACCGTTCTCCTTGGTCCCCGCGCGGTGCGTCGCGCGGATACCCGGGAGAGTGCAGTCGGCCTGCCGTCCTGGTCGAGTCAGCTAAGTGTCAGATCAGATGAGACTTAGCGACAATACTCGACTTCGGGAGGGTGGGCGGATGTGCGGGAGTCGCGCACCCGGCTGTGTCAGGAGGGGTCGGCCTTCGGCTCGGCGACCAGGCGGTCGAGCAGGCGGTACAGGCTCCGGCGACTGACGCCGAGGGCCTTGGCTGCCGCGACCTTGTTGCCGTGGACCTGCTCAAGAACCCGAAGGACGTGCGCCCGCTGGGCGTGAGAGAACGAGGTGTCAGGATCCACATCAGACTCGTCTGACGGGGGTTCAACCGCGCGGGCCGGTCCCTGGGAGTTGGGAGCGGCCATGGTGAGCGCGCGCTGGATGTCCTGCTCGCTGAGGATGCGCCCGTTGGTGAGGATGCAGGCGCGTTCAATGACACTCATCAACTCGCGGATATTGCCTGGCCACGGTGCGCGCTGCAGCGCACGCTCTGCCGCTGGTGTCAGGCCGGTAATCTGACGCCCCAGCCGTTCGGCCATCTGGCGCACGAACTTGGCGACGAGATAGGGAATGTCCTCCGCCCGGTCGCGCAGCGGCGGGATCGCGATCTCGATGACACCCAGGCGGTAATAGAGGTCGCTTCGGAACCGCCCGGCGGCGGACTCTGTGCGGAGGTCGCGATTGGTGGCTGCAATCACCAGCGTGTCGACCTGTTTGCTCTCGACCGAACCGACGCGCTGGATTTCGCCTTTCTCGACTGCGCGCAACAGTTTGGCCTGCAGCGCCAGCGGCAATTCCCCGATTTCGTCCAGAAAGAGCGTGCCTCCTGCGGCGTGCTCGAACAGGCCGACCTTGGTGTCCACGGCGCCGGTGAAGGCTCCTCGGACGTGGCCGAACAGCTCGCTCTCGAACAGGGTATCGACGACCGCAGAACAGTTGAGCGTGACCAGTCGCTTGTGTCGGCGGGGCCCCATTGCATGAAACGCGCGCGCCACCAGTTCCTTGCCCGTGCCGGTTTCGCCGGTGATGAGCACGGTGCGCACATGCGGAGCGAGTCGCCTGATGGAGGTGAAGCACTCCTGCATCACGGGGCTGCGACCCACCATGCCGCAGAACTCGAACTGACGCGCAACTTCGGCATCAGCCTGAAGCAGGTGCTCGCGGCGCGCGACCTCTTCGCGGACACCGTTGAGCAGGCCGGCGAGCCGGTCCAGGTCAAGAGGCTTGGTGAGGTAGTCGACAGCGCCCGCCTTGATCGCATCGATGGCGGTGTCGATGCTGGCGTCGCCTGTCATCAGAATCGTCTGACAGTCTGGCTGGGCGGCATGAATCGCCCGTACAACGTCGATGCCATTGATGCCTGGCATGCGCAGATCGACCAGGGCCACATCCGGTCGGAGGGCCGCCAGGGAAGCGACGGCATCCTCGCCGGTCAGGCGCGCATGCGTCTCGAACCCGAGCGGCTGGACGAAGCGCTCAAGCAGGTGGATGACGACGGGGTCGTCGTCCACCACGAGGATGCGAGGAAGTGGCTCCGACATGGATGCTGCACCTCGCCCGCATCGGGACAGCGGGTCCGGACGGACGAAGTTCCGAGAGTGTACACGAATGGGCCAACGGGCTTCCGGTGGTGGCGCTCAGTCAGGCAAGCGGTACTGCAGCGCTTCGGCAAGGTGCTCGGCCCTGAGGACGTCGTCACCAGCCAGGTCTGCGACCGTGCGGGCCACGCGCAATACGCGGTGATAGGCC
>JAKFYA010000009.1 GCA_021731095.1 Acidobacteriota bacterium
GCGGCTGCTGCCGTTCGACGTGCTGCCCGCGTCGGCCCCGCAGCTCTCCCGCCTCCCCGCCCGCGCACCCCCGCTCGCCTGACGACGTCGTCGTGTCGGGTCATGGCCGGGCCACGCCTGGCCGGTCACGCATGTTCGCGTGACTCGGGTGTCACATGTTCAGGGGATTGCAGTCATGAAGAAGAACGGACGTATACAGGCGTTTCGCCTGTGGGTGGCGGCTGTGGCCGTCGTGGTGGTGGCCTCGTCTGCCTGGGCGCAGGGCGGCGTGCGTGTGGAAGGCCGACTGGTGAACGGGCTGTCGGGTGAGCCCATTCCCGGGGCCATGGTGACCATCGAGGAATCGAAGCGGGAAGTGGCGTCCGGCGCAGACGGTGCGTTCACGATTGACGCGGTGGCGCCAGGCGAGTACCACCTGCTGGTGCGTGCGCAGGGGTATCTGTCGCGCCGTCTCGAACTGACGGTCGGCACGACGACGGTGACGGGCATGACGGTGACGGTCGATCCGGAGATGCACTTCCAGGAGGTCCTGTCGGTCAGCCCAACGGCGCGCAGCCAGTTCGAGGCGTTTCAGCCCACCTCTGTGCTGGGCGGGGCCGAGCTGAATCGACAGGTCGAATCGTCGCTCGGCGCGACGCTCGATCAGCAACCTGGCGTGGCGTCACGCAGTCTCGGACCGGGACCGTCCCGTCCCGTCATCCGTGGTCTGGATGGTGACCGCGTGCTGATTCTGCAGGATGGGCAGCGAACCGGTGACCTGTCCAGCCAGTCAGGCGACCACAGCGTGACCGTGAATCCTGCCTCAGCCCAGCGCATCGAGGTCGTACGCGGACCGGCGACGCTCCTGTATGGCGCCAACGCCATCGGCGGCCTCGTCAATGTGATCACCGACGACATTCCAACCCGCCGTGTGCGCGGCACAACCGGGAACTTCCTGTTCGATCTGGGCTCGGCCAGCCGGGAAGGCGGAGGCGCCGGCGCCGTGCAGGTCGGCAACGGATCCGTTGTGCTGAGCGTGGGTGGCGGCGGTCGCCGCAACGGTGACTACGCGACCCCGGAACAGCGTGTGCTGAACTCGCAGTCGCGCAACGGGTTCGGCAAGGTCGGACTGGGCTGGACCGGCGAGAAGACCTATGCCGGCGCCAGCTACGGGTACGACGACACCAAGTTCGGCATCCCCGTGGTCGAGGGCGGCGTGCTGCAGCTGACACCGCGACGGCAGTCGCTGACTGCGCAGGCCGGCGGCCGGAATCTCGGTGGCGTCTTCGACGAGTTCAAGGCGACGCTGGCCATGCGGCGCTACAAGCACGACGAGCTGGAAGGCGACGAAGTCGGCACGGCCTTCCGGAACGACACGACCGAAGCGTCCGTGCTCGGTTCGCACAAAGCCATCGGCCGCCTGAAGGGCAGCATCGGTGGCTGGGTGATGGACCGCACCTTTGACGCCGTGGGCGCCGAGGCGCTGTCGCCGAAGGTGAACCAGCGCGGCACCGCGGCCTTCCTGTATGAGGAAGTCACCTGGCCGCATGTGACGTTCCAGTTCGGAGGCCGTGTGGACCACACCCGGTTCAACCCGGCAGGCGAGGCGGAGCGGACCTTCACCAACGCGT
Source organism: Acidobacteriota bacterium (assembly GCA_021731095.1). Taxonomy (GTDB): domain Bacteria; phylum Acidobacteriota; class Vicinamibacteria; order Vicinamibacterales; family UBA2999; genus JAKFYA01. The sequence continues at coordinate 1,611 of JAKFYA010000009.1, forward strand.
CCGGCTCGGTGGGCCTCCTGTATCGTCCCGCCGCGGCGAACGACCGGTTCACGCTGGCCGCCAGCCTCGCGCGGGCTGCGCGGAACCCGGCCCTTGAAGAGCTGTTCTTCTTCGGGACGCACCATGGCAACTTCTCGGTCGAACTGGGCAACCCGAATCTGCAGTCGGAGCACGCGCTCGGGGCGGACCTCTCCCTGCGCTGGAGAGGCCGGGTGTCTGGCGAGATCACGTACTTCAGGAACAGCATCAGCAACTTCATCTACCGCGACGTCATCGACGAAGAGATCTTCGAGGCACGGGAAGACGCGATTCTTGCCAGATTCCCCGGACGGACCCTGGTCGGGCACGCGCACGACGAGGAGGCAGAGGGAGAGGCCCACGAAGAAGAACTGCCGATCGTCGATTTCGTGTCAGCCGATGCCACGCTGCAGGGCGTGGAGCTGCACACGGATGTGCAGGTGACCCAGCGTGTGATCGGCGAGTTCGGCATGGACTATGTGCGCGGGTCTGTGGGTGACACGGGCACGGCTCTGCCGCGCATCCCGCCGCTGCGCGTGCGGGGAGGCCTGCGCTATCAAGGCTCGGCCGTTCAGTTTGGCGGGCAGGTGCTCGGGTCCGCGCGGCAGGATCGGGTGTCCGGCCTTGAACTGCCGACGGATGGCTGGACGACGCTGCGGCTCTTCGCCTCGTATTCCTTCGCCTCAGGCGGCACGTACAGCACCATCACGGCCCGCTTCGACAATGCGACCAATACGCTCTACCGGAACCACCTGTCACTCATCAAGGAACTGGTGCCCGAGGTCGGCCGCAACTTCAAGCTGCTCTACAACGTGCGCTTCTAGCGCGACGGCCCGTTTCAGCAACGGAGCAGCTTGTTCAGTGTCACGATGACCGCGCGGTTCCGGAGTTCGGGAAACCCGGAACCGCGCGTTGACGGTCACGCGCCCGCCGGCCACTTGGGGAATCTGTCGTCCGGTGTCGGGCCCGAGGCGCCGCTTACTGCGGGCGGGTGGGGGCCGGGCCCGTCGTGCTGAAGCCCAGGCCGTTGGCTTCGATCAGCGTGCGCATGTCACGCGGGAGCGGGGCCGTCACCTGGATCCGGTCGCCGGTGACTGGATGGGGAAACGTGAGCCTGAAGGCATGCAGCGCCTGACGGCTGATGAGGTCCGAGGGCACCCCGTACACGGCGTCGCCAACGATGGGCCAGCCGCTGGCTGACAGGTGCACGCGGATCTGGTGCGTCCGTCCGGTCACCAGATCGCAGCGGACCAGCGACAGTCCGCCGCCCCGGGCCAGCACGGCGTAGCGGGTTTCGCTCTCGCGTCCATCGGCCCTGGCCATCACCCGGCGCCGATCGGAGGGGTCGGTGCCGAGCGCCAGATGAATGGCGCCGCGCGAGGGGCGGGGCCTGCCTTTCACCACCGCCAGATACTCCTTCTTCGCCAGCGGGCTGCCCAGGATGCGCTGCAGCGCCACGTGCACCGTGTGATTGCGCGAGACGAGCAGCACGCCGGAGGTGTCCTTGTCGAGCCGGTGCACGAGTCGCGGCTGCTGTTCGGTGGCCCGCTCGGCTGCCGGCAGCGAGGGCGCCGGACCGTCGCCATCCCCGTCGTGTTCGTCGTCGCTGGTGCGGAAG
>JAKFYA010000012.1 GCA_021731095.1 Acidobacteriota bacterium
GGTGACGTTCACGTAGGTTGTTACAAAGAAGCAGGCAGCGGGCAGCAGGCAGCAGGCAGCAGGCAGATGGTAGCAGGCAGATGGTAGCAGGCAGATGGTAGCGGGCAGCTGGCAGTGGGTGGCAGGCAGCGAGTTCCTCGCTCACTCCCTACTGCGCTCTGCCTACTGCCCACTGCCCACTGCCTACTGCCCACCGCCCACTGCCCACTATCCCCGTCCCTCTACACGAATCCCAGTGTCTGCGGTGAGAACTTCGACAGGTTCGGGAAGATCGTGTTCAGGCTGCTATCCGAGGCCCCGAACCAGCGTCCGAGCGTTGCCGCGTACTGATCCGTCGAGGTTGTCGGAATCCAGTAGCCGCGATCGCCGGCATCATCGGGCCCGCGCAGCGCGTGCGTCGGAAACGTGCCGTACGTCCCGCCGTTGACCGCGCCACCCAGCACCAGCGTGTGGCCTCCCCACGCGTGATCAGTACCGATCGTCGCGTTGGCGTCACCAGTGCGATTGAACTCGCTCTCGGTGAACAGCGTGACCTTGTCGAGATGCCCGCGCATCTCGAGCGTGGTCATGAAGGCATTGACCGCGGCATCAAAGCCCGCCATCAGCCCCTGGTGACTGGCGATCAGGTTCTCGTGATTGTCGAACCCGCCGGTTCCGGCAAAGAAAATCTGCCGGTTCATCCCGATCGAACCCTGCACGGCAATCAACTGCGCAACCTGCGCGAGCTGCTGACCGAGCCCGCTGTTCGGGAACGTCACCGGCAGCGCCGGCGCCGAATTGACCGCCGCATTGATCTGCTGCGCCGAGCGAATCGCTCCGCCCATGACGCCGTTGGCGGCGCTGACCAGCTGCACGCCGCTGTCGAACGTCAACACGCGCTGCAGTGACGCGAGCCGGGCCGCCATCGCACTCGACGAGCCGAACGTCGTCAGACCGAACGAGTTCGGATTCGAGTAGTTCACGCCCTGCGTGGACGTGCCGTTCAGGAACAGCGCGCTGCCGCCCTGGACGGTGATCCCCGGCGGAAGTGTGCCGGTGTTCAGCGTCTGCGTGACGTCGTTGATCCGGCCGCCCCAGCCGGTGGCTCCACCGGTCGGGTCGGAGCTCTGCCACTGCTGCGTCTGGTCCGAGTGGGAGTAGAGGTTGCGCGGCAGCGGCACCTGGTTCAGCGTTGCCTTGGTCGTCGGCTGGAACAGCGTGCCGACGTTGAACACGGCCGCGGCATCGCCGCGGTTGTAGAAGCGCTGCACATTGGTCAGCGCTGGATGCAGCCCGTAGCCGCTCGATCCTGCCGCGAGCAGATTGGCCTGCGGCAGCGCCACCGTGCCGCGCATGGTCTGGTAGGCACCATAGCGCGAGTCGATCGGCACGATCAGGTTGTTCGAGTCGTGACCGCCGAACAGGAAGATACAGACGAGCGCCTTGTAGTCGGTGGCCGACTGGGCCATCAGCGACATTGGTGCCAGGCGCGTGAAGTGCGCGGCCATACCAGCGGCACCGGCGAGCCCGACACTCTTCAGAAATTGACGACGATTCTTAGGGTTCATGATCGACTCCTGCCTGTTACCGATCGACCTGGGCCTGGGCCGCGGTCAGGGTGAGATAGATGGCCGTGCGCGCGCGCTCGGTCAGGTTGGTCACGGCCGTTACGTTGACGGCACTGATGAGTTCTGTCCGTTGCTGCGCTGACATCCTGCCGCCCATGAACGTCAGGTTGCAGAAGTCGACGAGGGCCGCCGCGTCATTGGCTTTCGACGTGAACGGTGTGTAGTCGATGACGACGTTGGTGCCGAAGAAGCCGCCGAGCATCTCCCCGATGAAGTTCGCACGTTCGAGCGACGTCACCGTGGTCAAGCCCTGGAACTCCGGACCGGTCAGCGGCCCGGCGCCACTGTTGGTCCCACCCACCTTGAAGCCCGGCGAGAAGTAGCTGAACACCGAGCCCGGATAGAAGATCTTCTGGCCCATCAGTTCGGCATGGTCGGTCATGAACGGATGGTCGGTCACCGTCGCGTTGAACGCGCGCATCGTCGAGACGATGAACAGCGCCGGTTCGGAGAGCTTGCCGTTCATCGCGTTCGTGGCCGTCGCTTCCGGATGCGTCAGGATGGCCCGGACGACTGCCGTCAGGTCACCGCGCACGCCGCTGCCGTTATTGGCGAACACCGCCGCGATGGCCTGCACGTAGGCCGGGCTCGGGTTCGACGTCACCAGCTGCTGAATCAGCTGCTTGCTGACGAACGGCGCGATGTTCTGATGCTGGAAGACCGCCATCATTGCGGCGTCCAGATCCTGGGTCGCCGTCCTGGCGGCCGGGAACGGCACATCCAGGAAGATGCCCTTGTCCTGCACATCGTGGCGCGACGCGACCGGTTCCATCGGCACCGCGAAGTTCGTTGACGAGGTGCCGGTCGGGATCGTCGCCGGGTTGCCGTCACCCGATACCCAGCCGGTGAAGATCCGCGCCAGCACTTTGACTTCAGCCTCGGTGTAGGTCGGCTTGGTTGCACCCGTGTTGTCGAGTTCCGGCGTGCCGTCCTGATTCAGCTTGACGAGGCCGAGCGTGAACAGCTGCATGAACTCACGCGCATAGTTCTCGTTCGGCAGTGGATCCGTCACCGCGTTCTGGCGCCGGTTGTTGAGCATGTTCAGGTAGCGGCCCATCGCCGGATTCAGCGTCACGTTCCGCATCAGGTCGTAGTAGTTGCCGAACGCACCGTTCAGCAGCGTCCGGTGATAGGTCACGATCGCCGTGCTGTTCAGCGCTGCCTCGTTGGCCGACACCACCCAGATCTTGTGGAGCGCCCACGCCACGCGCTGGCGCAGCTGATCCTGGCCGCCGATGGCCAGACTCATGAAGTGTTCCTGCGCCACCTCGGTGCCCTGGCTGAACAGCGTGTCCGGATACACCGACGGAGCTGCGCCGAACTGCTGGGTCAGGAATGCTTCGCGACCCATCGTCTTGACCGCTTCGACGTCGCCGGGTTTCGGTCCCCAGGTGGCCTGGCGCAGCAACTGGAAGGTTTCGAGCGTGGTCGGATCCGCAGCCGGTGGCGGCGCGATCGGACTGGCCGTCGCTTCCGCTGACCGCGCACCTTCACCGCCACCGTTCACCGCCGTGACCTTGTAGAAGTAGGTCAGGCCGTTGGTCACAGCAGAGTCGACGAACGCGGACGTGGTCACGCCGGTCGACAGCGCGGTCGTGCCCTGGCCGTTCGTCGTCGTGCCGCGATAGACGTTGTAGCT
>JAKFYA010000239.1 GCA_021731095.1 Acidobacteriota bacterium
CGGGTGCCACCACCCCCGTGAGAAGTCCACGCCAGCCCCGGCCCGATGAAAGCGGCGGCCGACCAGCGGTATTTTCAGGATGTATCTCGGCAGGTCAGACAGGACCTCTCTCGAGTAGGACGTATGCGAGTGCAGGGACACGGCGGAGCGGAAGCGGGTCCAGTCTGCGCCGGCCATGTAGGCCCTGAGCGTCGTTCCACGCGGTAGCGGTCTGTTGGGCATGCGCGAGTCTCCCTGTAACTGAGACCCACGTTAGAGGCCGTTGACGACGATCCCGCGACGTCCGTGCAACCGCCGGTTGAAACCTGCTGGGTCCGGTGGGGTTGACTAGCGCAAGGGAGGCGTCGCGCGCACGTTGTCGATCAGCCGGACGTCTCCGACCCAGAGCGCCCCCGCGAGCGTGACGGTGCCGCTGATGCGGTCCACGGGCTGCATGGTCTCGGGGTCTACCGACTCGAAATATTCGAGGCGGACGCGAGGCGCTGTCGGAATGGCCTGTGCTGCGGCCAGGCGAACGGTGGCCGGGTCTGTCGCTCCCGCCTCGATGGCGAGCCGCCCCTCAGTGAGCGCACGGCTGAGGGCCACCGCCAGGTGACGCTCCTCGGGCCGCAGGCGGCGGTTACGCGAACTGAGTGCCAGCCCGTCCGCCTCGCGCAACGTGGGCATGCCGACGACCTCGACCGGCAGATTGAAGTCGGCGACGAGTCTCCGGATGATGGCCAGTTGCTGCGCGTCCTTCTCACCGAAGTACGCGCGGTCGGGCTGGACAATCTGGAAGAGCTTCATGACGACGGTGGCGACGCCCCTGAAGTGGCCCGGGCGATGGCGACCGCACAGATGGTCACCCAGGCGGCCGACATCGATGCCCAGTTCCGGCGGGACCGGATACATCTCGGAAGGCGAAGGCGCGAACACCAGCTCCACGCCCAGGTTGCCCAGCGCTGCCACGTCGGCATCCAGCGTGCGCGGGTACGCGTCGAGGTCGTCCTGTCGATCGAACTGCAGCGGATTGACGAAGATGCTGGCCACGACGCAACCGTTGTCGGCGCGCGCCCGGGTCGCCAGGCTGGCGTGCCCCTCATGGAGCGCGCCCATGGTCGGCACCAGGCCAATGCTGGCGCCACTGTGCCGGGCGCCGAGCACGCGCGCCCTCAACTCCGCAATCGTGGTGACGACGTCCGGGATCACCGCGCGGCCAGCGTGCGCGTGAGCCACGCGGCGATGGGCGTGGTCGCGCTGGCGGACACGCTGTTGCCCTGACCCGTCGCCAACGAGCGATTCACGCCAGGCACAACCGCCGTCTCCGACTGTCTCTTCTCGCCACGCTTCCGTGCCAGAGCGAGGAGCGTCCCGGCATGGGCCGATGGGACCTGACTGTCGAGTTCGCCGTGCACGATCAGCAGCGGCTGGCCGACGTCCTTCAGGACCCGGGCCGGATCGAACTGCAGGAGGCTCTGGAACCAGGGGGTGTCGGCCGCGCGACGCAGCTCGCGGGACACGCCCTCCCAGCCCTGTCCGCTCAGGACCGCCGCGTTGATCTGCTTCTGCAGTGCAATCCGTCCCTGCTGGTCTGCCTCTGGCACCTTCAATTGCGTCAGCGCCGCGGCCTGCTGTGCCAGCACCAGGTCCGTGCCGGTGGTGCCGGCGCTTCCGACGGTGACGACGGCCCGGATCCGATCATCCCGCGAGGCGGCCAGCAGCGCGACCCACCCGGAATCGCCGTGTCCGATGATGGCAATCCGGCGGTCATCCACGCCCTTGCGCCTGGCCAGGAACTTCACAGCCGTTCGGGCATCCTCGGCGGCGTCGGCGAGCGACGCTGTCTCGGCCCGGCCACCAGACTGGGCATACCCGCGACGATCGAAGCGGAGCGTGATGAACCCGGCCTCGGCCATGGCGCCCGCCAGCTGGCTGGCCACAGCCACACCCCCAGTCACGCCGTCACGATCTCCTGCGCTGCTGTCACCGAGAATCAGGACCGCCGGGCGCTTGCCTGTGAAGGACGCCTTTGGCAGTGTGACGGTGCCGGCGAGATTGAAGCCGTAGGCAGGAATGCTGACAGGCTCGTCACCGGGAACGGCATGCGTCAGCGAACGGGAACTGGCCGCAGCCACGTCTTCGCGCACCATGTCCAACCCCTGGGCCGGAATCGTCAGTCGCACAAGGTGGCCATCGCCATCGGCGGCCAGTTGCATGACCAGCTGGCCTGACGGATTGGTCACGGCCAGTTCGTACTGGCGAAGCTCGAGGATGGTCCGGCCCGTCTGCACGCGCTCGGGACGTACGGACCGGATGAGGATGGACACCTCTGCATCAGGTGCGACGTATGCCGGAAGCGTGGCGCCGACGTCGAGGCCACTCAGCCGCTGGGCCAGCGCTTCGTAGGTGCCGAAGAAGAGGCTGGGAATGACGACCGTTCTGGCCGAGACGGTGTCGGTGCCCGTCGTGCGACGGCCGTCATCGAACATTTCAGAGGTGGCCTGATCGCCGGAAAAAGAGGTCTTCAGCGTGACAACCTTGCCCCGGACCATCGCCTCGATTTCAAGGGACTCGGGCGTCCAGTCGGCCTTGTAGCGCATTTCGGCGCGGCCGGTGGTGACGTCGACGGGCATGCCGAGCCGGCTGCGGCCAGAAATGGTGAAGCCCTCGGCCGAGCGGGTGGCCGTGACATCTTCACGACCGACGGCCTGGCCGCCAAGAAAGACGACGTAGCCACGGGCATCACGGGCAGGTGTTTGCGCAGAGGCGGCCACGGCAACGGTGAGCAGGAGCGCCGCGACCGTCCCGCTACAATAGGCACGAGTCATTCGCGCGATCGTATCAGAGGTCACCACAGCCGCCCTGCGCCCATTCATTCCATGTCCACATCCGACGACTATCGACAGATTCTCGAAGGGGCTGCCTGTGCGGAGGCCTCCGCACGTGGCCTGATTGCCGTGTCAGGGAAGGACCGAGCGGATTACCTGCAAGGTCTGCTCACCAACGACATTCCGGCGCTGCAGGCGGGCTCCGGCTGCTATGCCGCATGGCTCAACCCGCAGGGGCGCATGACCACCGACATGCACGTGCTGGAGTCGGGGGACATGATTCTGCTCGATGTGCCGGCCTCGCTGGTGCCGTCGCTCCTGACGCGGCTCGACCAGTTGATCTTCTCCGAGGAGGTGACCCTCGCCGACCTGTCAGCAGAGCTGACGCCGGTCGGCGT
>JAKFYA010000414.1 GCA_021731095.1 Acidobacteriota bacterium
GGTGAGACTGGCTTCAGGCGCCCACGCGCAGGACCCTCCGGTCGTGGCTGCGCCCACGCTGTATACCCAGCACTGTGCGTCCTGTCACGACGCGCCCGATGCGACCCGGGCCCCCAACCAGGACGCGCTCCGGCAGCGGTCGCCGGAAGCCATCCTCACGGCATTGACCACCGGTGTCATGCGGGTGCAGGGCGCAGCGCTGGGCGATGCGCAGAAGCGGATTCTGGCGGTGTTCCTGTCTGGCCGACCCCTCGGGGCCGGGAACTCTGGCAGCGCCGCAGCGATGTCGAACCCCTGTGGGCCCAGACCGTTCACCGCACCCACCCAGGGTGCGGCCTGGAACGGGTGGGGCGCAGACCCGGGCAATTCCCGATTCCAGCCGGCCAGGGCGGCTGGCCTCACCGCAGCGCAGGTTCCCAGACTCAAACTCAGGTGGGCCTTCGGCCTCCCCAATGTGGTGTCGGCCTACAGTCAGCCGACGGTGGTTGGCGGGCGCGTCTACGTGGGTGGGGACGGCGGATACGTGTATGCCCTGGACGCGGCCAGTGGCTGCGTGCACTGGTCATTCCCGACCAGGGCTGGCGTGCGGACCGCCATCACGCTCGGTCCGGTGAAAGGGCACGGCCCGTCCCGCTGGGCGGTGTACTTCGGAGATATCCAGGCCAATGTCTACGCCGTCGACGCCGAGACGGGCCGGGAACTCTGGACCGTCCGGGTCGAATCGCATCCGCTGGCGCGCATCACTGGCGCACCGGCCCTCCACGATGGACGGCTCTATGTGCCGATGTCTTCGCTCGAGGAAGCTGTCGCGGCCAACGCCAACTATGAGTGCTGCACCTTCAGGGGCAGCGTGACGGCCCTCGATGCGTCCACCGGGAAGACGGTGTGGAAGACCTACATGATTCCCGAGCCGTCGAAGCCCTACCGGAAGACGGCAGCTGGCACCCAGCTCTACGGTCCGTCTGGTTCTGCCATCTGGGGGTCCCCGACGCTTGACCCGAAGGCGGGGCGTCTCTATGTCGCCACAGGCGACGCCTATAGCGAGCCGACTGACGAATCCAGCGATGCCATCGTGGCGATGGACCTGAGGACGGGACGCCGTCTGTGGGTCCGCCAGCTGACGGCAAAGGATGTCTGGGTCGTCGGGTGTCCACCGAAGGGCGGGCCGGACAATTGCCCCCGTGAGTTGGGGCCCGATTTCGACTTTGGCAGCCATCCCGTGCTGCGGACGCATAGGAGCGGTCGGCAGGTGCTGACTGCCGGGCAGAAGTCTGGTGTGGCCTGGGGCCTGGACCCGCGCAGTGGCGAGGTGGTGTGGGAGCAGCGGGTCGGCAAGGGCAGCGCCGGAGGCGGCGTGGTCTGGGGGCCTGCGGCAGACGACCAGCGGGCCTATTTCGCGTCCAACGACCAGCAGGCAGGCGCCGACGCCGGGGGGCTCTCGGCGGTCGACTTGCTGACGGGCAGGCTGGTGTGGTCAGTCAAGCCTGGCTGCCTCGACAACGGCCGGAAGTGTGAGCCTGCCCAGCCGGCAGCGGTCACGGTGATCCCGGGGGTGGTGTTTGCGGGCACGCTGGACGGTGTGATGCGAGCCTACTCCACCACTGATGGACGGGTGCTCTGGCACGTCGACACGGTGAAGAGCTACACCACGGTGAACGGAGTACCCGCCAGAGGGGGCGGTCTCAACGGTCCCGGTGTGACAGTCGTCGGGGGGACGGTCTACATGAACTCGGGCTATTCAGCGATTGGCGGCGTGGCTGGCAACGTCCTGCTGGCGTTCGGCGTGGACTGACAGGTCCGGGTATGCCGGCAACGCCGGCCTGCCCACTCCATTCGGCACCGTGAAGGGATGGGCGGCATGCGAACAGTGACCCGGTTGGCGATGATGGGAGCGGTTCTCCTGGGAGCAGGGCACCTGGGGGCGCAGGCTCCGGGAGATTACCCGCAGTGGCGAGGGCCGTCACGTGACGGAATCATTCGCGCGTTCACCTCGCCCCGGGTGTGGCCACGCCAGCTGACCAGGCAGTGGAAGGTGGATGTCGGACCCGGGTATGCCACGCCGCTCGTGGTAGGTCCCCGTCTGTTCGTGTTTGCCCGGGAGGGTCAGCACGAAGTGTTGTCGGCGCTTGACGCCCGGACGGGCCGACGGCTCTGGGCGTCGCCGTACCCCGCCCCATACGCCGTGTCTGCCCCAGGGGCCACCAGACACGGCAATGGCCCCAAGGGCACGCCAGCCTACGCCGACGGCCGGGTGTTCACCCTGGGCATCAGCGGCATTCTCACGGCCTTCGATGCGGCGACCGGGCGACAGCTCTGGCAGAAGGCCGCGCCGTCCCTCGAACCCAAGTACGGCACGGCCACGTCACCGCTGGTCGACCGGGGGGTGGTGATCGTGCACCTCGGCGGGCACGACCAGGGAGCGCTCACGGCCCTGGATGCGGTGACCGGAACCGTGAAGTGGGCATGGACCGGCGACGGCCCTGGGTATGCCTCCCCGGTCATCGCGGAATTCGGTGGTGTCCGCCAGGTGGTGAGCCTCTCGCAGGAGCATGTCATCGGCGTGGACGTCGCGACCGGGGCGCTGCTCTGGAAGCAGCCCTTCAAGAACGCCTTCTGGACCAACATCGCGACGCCGGTCATCTACCGCGACACGGTCGTGGTGTCGGCCAATGGCGTAGGCACGCGGGCCTTTCGCGTGGCGAAGGGCAGCGCGGGCTGGTCGGCCGAGCCTGTCTGGACCAATGAGGATGTGCAGCTGAACCTCAGCAACCCGGTGCTGGTCGGCGACGCACTCATCGGGATGTCAGCCAGGAACTCCGGGCAGTTCTTCTCCCTCGATGTCCGGACGGGTGGGACGCACTGGAAGTCGAAGGGGCGCGAAGGGGACAACGCCTCCATCGCGTACGTCGGGAGCGTGCTGCTGATGCTGAAAGAGAGCGGCGAACTGGTGGTGGCCCGACCATCGGCTGCCGGTCTGGAGATTCTCGAAACCTACACCGTGGCGGACAGCGCCACCTATGGCCAGCCGGCGCTGACGGGCAATCGTGTCTATGTGAAAGACGACGGAGCCGTCTCCCTCTGGACAGCGCCATAATCGTCGCCCTGGCGGGCCACACAGGGCCGGCAGGAGACTCCACTGCGAAGTCTGACGGGTGACCGCATTAGAATTGCTGACATCTGCATGACTGCGTGGAGGAGA
>JAKFYA010000392.1 GCA_021731095.1 Acidobacteriota bacterium
CAGAGCCCGTCGGCGCTGCCAAGCGCCGTCTCGCAGGCCCGTTCAGGGTGCGGCATCAGCCCCACCACGTTTCGCGCGTCGTTGCAGATGCCAGCGATGTTGTGCGCGGACCCATTGGCATTGGAGGCCTCGGTGACCTCGCCCGAGGCCGTGGCATAACGGAAGAGCACCTGGCGGTTCTCCTCAAGGCGCGTGAGCGCGTCGGGGTCGAGGAAGTAGTTCCCTTCACCGTGCGCAATCGGCATGCGCAGGACCTGTCCGACCTGGCAGGCCAGCGTGAAGGGGGTATCCACCTGCTCGACGCGGAGATGCACCTGCTCACACTGGAACTTCAGGCTCTGGTTGCGAAGCATGGCGCCCGGCAGGAGGCCGGTTTCAAGCAGCACCTGAAAGCCGTTGCAGATACCCAGCACGGGTCCGCCAGCGGCGGCAAATGCCTTCACATCGGCCATCACGGGAGAAAAGCGGGCGATGGCGCCTGTGCGCAGGTAGTCACCGTAGGAGAAGCCCCCCGGCAGAATCACGCAGTCCGCGCCCTTGAGTCCGGAGTCCTTGTGCCAGACGAACTCGACATCCTGCCCGAGCACGTGTTTGACCGCGTGATAGGCGTCGTGGTCGCAGTTGGAACCCGGAAAGACCACCACGGCAAACTTCACTTGGCGCCTCCCGGGGTGTCCGCCTCGGCCACGTCGATCCGGTAACTCTCGATGACCGGGTTGGCCAGCAGCTTCGCGGACACCTCAGCGGCAATCCGGCGCGTGTCGTCCGCGGTCCTGGCGTCGATCTCGAGCTCGAAGTACTTGCCCTGACGGACATCGGTCACCGTCGGGTAGCCAAGTGTATGAAGGGCCTCCGTCACGGTGTTGCCCTGCGGGTCGAACACGGACGGCTTGAGAGTGACGAACACACGCGCGCGCATCAGGCGGCTCCCTCCTGAAAAACCCGTTCAAATATCGTGTCGACGTGGCGCAACTGCTCGCCGAGGTCGAACGCCCGCTCGATCTCCTCTGCCGACAACACGCCCAGCACGTCGGCGTCTGCCAGCAGCAGGCCCTTGAAATCGAGCTTGTCGTGGAATGACCGCATGGCATTGCGCTGCACCCACTCGTAGGCCTGCTCACGCGACACACCACGGCGCGCCAACTCCAGCAGCACCGTGCCCGAGAACACCACGCCCCGTGAGCGCTCGAGGTTCTCGCGCATCCGCTCGGGATACACCACCATGCCCGACACGATGCGCGTGAAACGGCGCAGCATGTGATCGAGCGCGATGAAGGTGTCTGGCAGGATGACGCGCTCGACCGACGAGTGCGAGATGTCGCGCTCATGCCACAGGGCGTTGTTCTCCATGGCCGCCACGGCGTTGCCGCGCAGCAGCCGCGCCAGACCCACAATCTGCTCGCAACCGATCGGATTGCGCTTGTGCGGCATGGCGGACGAACCCTTCTGCCCTTTGGCGAACGGTTCTTCGACCTCGCCAATCTCCGTCTTCTGGAGACCGCGGATTTCGAGGGCGAACTTCTCGAGAGACGACCCGGTGATGGCCAGCGCGCTGACCAGTTCGGCGTGTCGGTCGCGCTGGATCACCTGGGAGGCCACCGGAGCCGGCGTCAGGCCGAGATTCCGGCACGCCTCGGCCTCGATCGACGGCGGCAGATGCGCAAAGGTGCCGACGGCTCCGGACAGCTTGCCAACGGCGATGCTGTCTCTGGCGCAGGTCAGTCTGGCGACATTGCGTGCCAGCTCGGCGTACCACAGCGCCAGCTTCAGACCCAGCGTCATCGGTTCGGCATGCACTCCATGCGTCCGACCGATCATCGGCGTGAGCCGGTGCTCCTCGGCACGCGCATGCACCGCCTGCATCAGGGCCTGGAGGTTGCGGAGAATCAGGTCGCAGGACTCCCGCATCTGGATGGCCTGCGCGGTGTCGACCACGTCGGAGGAGGTGAGGCCGAAATGCAGCCAGCGGGCAGAGGTGCCCGCATGCTCGGCAACGGACGTCGTGAACGCGATGATGTCGTGCTGGGTGACCCGCTCGATTTCCTCGATCCGCTCCACCGAGAACGCGGCGCGCTCGCGCAGCTCACGCGCATCCGCTGCGGGCACAATCCCTTCAAGGGCGAGCGCGTCGACCACGGCCAGTTCCACCAGCAGCCAGGTCTCGTACCGCCGCTGCTCACTCCAGATGCGCCCCATCTCGGGGTTCGTGTACCGGGCAATCATGTCAGCCGAGCGACAACCTCTCCCTGGGGAGTGCGAGATCACCGACCGCCCCCAGCACGGTCGCGGACAGGCCGTCGGTCGGGAGCAGCTCTCGCGTGACCCGCGCCACATCGTCACGTGTCACGCAGCCAACGCCTTCGAGCGTCTCATCGAGACTGACCTGCCTGTCGAAATACATTTCCTGGCGCGCCAGATGCGACATCCGGCTGGACGTGCTCTCCAGGTTCAGCATCAGGCTGCCCTTGAGGTGGTCCTTGGCGCGACGAATCTCGTCCTCGGATGGCGGCTCGGCCTTCACCTTGCGCAGTTCATCCATCACCACATCGATCACCTCGCCGACCGCCGCATTGGCGCAGCCGGCATACACGGTGAAATTTCCGGTGTCGCGATAGGAACTCAGGTTGCTGAAGACGGAATAGGCCAGACCGCGCTTCTCGCGCACGTTCTGGAACAGGCGCGAGCTCATGGAACCTCCGAGCACCGTGTTGAGCACGTAGCTCACATAGCGATCGGTGTGGGCTTGCGGGTAACCCACCGTGCCCATGCAGAGATGGCTCTGCTCGAGTTCCTTGTTCCGGATGGTGACATCGGGCATCACGGTGGGGTGCGGCTCCGTCACCAGCGGGTCACCTGTCGGCAGGTGACCGAAGTGCTGCTCCACCAGATCGCGCAACCGCGCCGGGTCGATGTTGCCGGCCGCCGCCACAATCAGATTGCCTGCCGTGTAGGTGCCGGCGAAGTACTCGCGCAGCGCCTCCTGCGTCAGGGCCTCGACGCTGTCGGCCGTGCCGAGTATCGGCCGCCCCAGCGGCTGTCCGCGCCACATCTGCTCGGTGAAGATTTCGTGAACCAGATCGTCGGGCGTGTCCTCGACCATCTTGATCTCTTCGAGGACCACCTTCTGCTCGCGCGCGATGTCCTCAACGGCGAAGGCCGGCCTGAGCACGATGTCGGTCAGGACGTCCATGGCCAGC
>JAKFYA010000263.1 GCA_021731095.1 Acidobacteriota bacterium
CGGCGAGGTGTCGTCGATGCCCGCGGCGCGGGGCGCGCGTACGGGCCAACCCGCTAGTGGAGCGCCTCACGCGTGAAGCTGGCGCTGGTTCACGATTGGCTGACCGGGATGCGCGGTGGCGAGAAGGCCCTCGAGGTCGTGTGCGAGCGTTTTCCCGACGCGGAGCTCTTCACGCTCGTGCACGTGCCCGGCTCGGTATCCAAGGTCATTGAGCAACGTCCCATCCACACGTCGTTTGTGCAGCGACTGCCGATGGCCGCGACGCGATACCGACACTACTTGCCACTGTTCCCGGCGGCGATCGAACGGTTCAGGTTTGACGCCTTCGACGCCGTGCTGAGCCTGAGCCACTGCGTCGCAAAATCGGTCATCACTCCGCCGGGAGTTCCTCACGTCTGTTACTGCTTTACGCCGATGCGGTACGCGTGGGACCAGTTCGACGCCTACTTTGGTCCGGAGCGGCTGGGCGCAGCAGGCAGCGCCGTGATGCGCCCGATCATGCGCCACATGGCTCGGTGGGACCGCGACACCTCCCATCGTCCGAGCCGCTATGTGGCTATTTCGCATTACGTTGCGGGGAGAATCGCCCGATACTATAATCGCGAGGCTTCGGTGTTGTATCCACCAGTCCAGACGGAGTTCTTTCAACCGGATGGGTCCCCCGCCGAGGGGTCCGCGCTCGTTGTGTCGGCCCTGGTTCCCTACAAACGCCTGGAAATCGCGATTCATGCCTGCGAGAAGGCTCGGGTCCCGCTGACCATTGTCGGCGACGGCCCCGAACGCGGTGCGCTCGAGCGTATGGCCACGCCGAACACGACCTTTCTGGGTCGGCTCCCGGACTCCGACCTTCGCCGGCTGTATAACCGCGCCAGCGTCGTTCTCCTCCCTGGCGAGGAAGACTTCGGCATTGTCCCCCTCGAGGCCCAGGCCTGTGGCCGACCGGTTGTGGCACTGAATCGCGGCGGAGCGCTGGAAACGGTCATCCCGGGCCGGACAGGCGTGCTGGTTGACCAACTTTCTGCGGAATCCCTCGCGGCTGGCATCACCGAGGCCATGAACCAGACCTTTGACAGGCAGGTGATTCGAGCACACGCGCTTCAATTTGGGCGCGAGCGGTTTGGCGATCAGATGGAGACGCTCGTCGCCTCGATGGCGCCCGAACGGAGCGGGTCGTGATTCGGCATCATCGTCTCCTCGTCACGTTCCACTTGCTGTCAGATGCGGCGCTGGGCCTCACCGCCTTCCTGGTGGCCTACCTGCTGCGCTTTCAGACAGGGCTGATTCCGATTACGCGTGGCCTGCCGCCCCTCCGGCAGTACCTCAACGTCCTGCCGTTCATTGCCCTCGTCGTCCCCTTCGGCTTCTACCTGCAGGGGCTCTATCGTCTACGGCGCGGCGGTTCACGAGTTGATGACTTCTTTGCCGTGTTTGTCGGCAGCATTCTGGCGGTGATGGCGGGCATCGTCGCCACGCTGTATGTCCAGACGTACTTTGCTGGAACTGCGGCAAAGGAGGCCGGGGCCTTTGAGGTCTCTCAGCTCGTGTGGGGGATATTTCTGGTCCTGAACGTCGCCCTGACCTTCGCGTCGCGAGAGTTCATGCGCGAGGTGCTCGAGCGCCGTTGGCGCGCTGGCATCGGTCTCAAGAAGATCCTCATTGCCGGCTCCGGAGATCTTGGCCGTCTGGTCGCCGACAAGATTCTCGAACATCGCGAGCTCGGCTATCAGATTGTCGGCTTCGTGGACGATCGTGCCGCAGGCGACCACCTTGGCTACCGCGGCCTACCGCTGCTTGGCACCCTTGACGACGCCGCGGAAATCGCGACGCGCGAGGCCATTGATCATCTCTACGTCGCACTACCGCCGGAAGAACACATCCGCATGATTGAACTGCTCGAGAACACGAGCCGCGAGATGGTGGATGTCAAGGTTGTGCCGGATCTCTTGCAGGTCATCGCGCTACGCGCGCGGCTCGAAGACCTTGATGGGATTCCCGTCATCAACGTCAACGACGTGCCGCTGCAGGGTTTCAACAGCCTCATCAAGCGCAGTATCGATGTTGTGATTTCCGGCGTCGCGCTCCTGTTTCTGGCCATCCCGCTGGGCCTGATCGCACTGGCGGTGAAGCTCTCGTCGAAGGGGCCAGTGCTATTCAGCCAGGAGCGCATGGGGCTGGACGGCAAGTCCTTCACGATCGTCAAGTTCCGATCCATGGCGGACGACGCCGAGCGTCATACCGGTCCGGTGTGGGCCATTGAGGACGATCCGCGGGTGACGGCGCTTGGGCGTTTTCTGCGTCGCTCGAATCTGGACGAACTGCCACAGTTGTGGAACGTCCTGCGTGGCGACATGTCGCTGGTCGGTCCGCGGCCGGAACGTCCGCACTTCGTTGAGCAGTTCAAGCACAAGATTCCACAGTACATGCTGCGCCACAAGGTGAAGGCCGGACTCACGGGATGGGCGCAGGTGAACGGCTGGCGCGGTAACACCCCACTCGAAAAGCGGATCGAGTACGACCTTTATTACATCGAGAATTGGTCGGTCCGACTCGACCTCAAGATCATGTGGTTGACGCTACTCAAGGGTTTCTTTCACAAACATGCTTACTGATCGTCGCTCGTCAGAGGTCGATGGTCGGTGGTCGAATTCGGGAATCACTCACTCATGAAAGAGCGTGTTGTCATCACCGGCGCAGCCGGCTTCATCGGTTCCCACCTCTCTGAGACTCTCCTTGATCGCGGTTACGAGGTCATTGGCATCGACAACCTGCTGACGGGCGATACGGCCAACATCGCGCACCTGGTGAATCGGGATTTCACGTTCATCAAGCACGACGTGACCAATTACATCTACGTGGAGGGTCCGGTCGACTACGTGCTGCACTGGGCCAGTCCCGCGAGTCCGATCGACTACCTGGAGCTGCCGATTCCGACCCTGAAAGTCGGCGCACTGGGCACGCACAAGGCGCTGGGCCTCGCCAAGGCGAAGAAGGCGACGTTCGTTATCGCTTCCACCTCCGAGGTGTACGGCGACCCGCTCGAACATCCGCAGAAGGAGACCTACTGGGGCAACGTCAACCCGGTCGGCCCGCGCGGCGTCTACGACGAGGCCAAGCGCTTCGCCGAGGCCATGACCATGGCCTACCACCGCTACCACGGCCTGCAGACGCGCATCGTGCGCATCTT
>JAKFYA010000008.1 GCA_021731095.1 Acidobacteriota bacterium
ACAGTCGCAGGGGCTCCTTGAAATCGCCCGTCCAGGCGGTCTCCTTCTGTGTGGGCACCGAGGGAGGAATGTCGTCAGCACTGCGGGGGAGCAGCGACTCGCACGGCTCGGGGCTCGACTTGGACCAGTTGCCATAGGCGTAGGACTTGTCGTCCTTCAACCCCGCCACGAAGGGCCAGCCGTAGTTCCTGCCCGCCTCGATCAGATTGACCTCGTCGTCGGTGCTGGGGCCGTGCTCAGATTCATAGAGGCGACCATCTGGACTGAACACCAGACCCTGTGGATTGCGGTGGCCGTAGGTGAAGATGTGACTCCGCACCCCGGCCAGCACGGGGTTGTCTGCGGGAATCGACCCATCAAGGTTCATGCGCAGAATTTTTCCGTGGTACTTCCGAAAGTCCTTCGCCGCAAGCTCCGCTGCGGTCGGCAGATCCTGCGCCTGATTGAGCGTGCACCGATGGCTGAAGTTGGCGCCGCCATCACCAACGCTCAGATACAGCTTCAAGTCAGGCCCCAGCGCAAGCCGCCCGCCCAGATGGCTGCTGGTCGCCGGTATGCCTGTCAGGAGGTCGAGTGGCGCGCTCAGTGTGTCTTTGGCCTTGTCGTAGCTATATCGTCTGACCGCGGTCCGACGCACCAGCTCGACGCCCGGGGCATCGTCATAGATAAAGACGACGTACACGTAGTCGTTGCCGTTGCCCTTGAGCAAGTCGGGATGCAGCGCCATGCCGACCAGGCCGTCCCCATCGACTGCCACATGCGATTCCGGGAGGCTCGCCAGTACTTTTTTCGCGCCAGTGGCCGGATTGATGCGGGCAACGCGCCGCCCTTTCCGTTCGGTCACCCAGAGTTGTTGATCCGGTCCCCAGGCAATTTCCCACGGAGCCTCCAGGCCCCTGGCGACGACCCGCATCGTGAACGGCTCGGGACCCGCAACCCCGCCGGTGTTGACCTGCGCGACGGCCACGATGCCGCCGACGATGACACCCGCAAGCAGACCCATCACTCGGATTGACATTGATAACTCCTGTGGCCTGAACATCCGTCTTACCCGGGCGTCCCGGAAACTCCCGGGGTTTCGACTGACTCGGACAAACTCATGAGGCGGTAGCGTGAAGGCGGGCCCGGCCGAATCGACGACGTCGATACGAACATTGTTTCGATGCAAGGCAGGTTAGTTCACACGTCAGCGATGTCAAGAATATTCTCCGGAGGGCTTCCCGCCTGTGCGCAACGACTGCGATACGCACTCTCCTTCGAGATGCCCATATCGCTTCACGCCGGATACATGGGAGTGAGCCGTTGGTAAGTTCGATCTGGCACGTCCTGCAAGTCGTCTTGCCGACGTCGCAGCACGCGCCGACGCCGCCCGTTCACTCGTGGGTGGCGTTGCAAGAGAATCGTAAGGTCGGTTCCTATTCACTATCTGATACCTACGCTCGCGGGCACAGCCTACAATGCCCCTCATCGTCGGTCCATGAGGGCATCCATCCATGACGCGATTTCTGGCGGCCTCTCTCGGTGTCACCCTCGCGGTTGCGGCGCTCGAATCGCAGACCCCGGCCCCGGCCCCGGCGCCTGACGGCGCCGCGGTATTCGCCACACACTGCGCGTCGTGCCACAGCGGCGCGCCCGATTCTCGCGCGCCGAGCCCCGAGGTGCTTCGCCTGCGGTCGCCGGATGCGATCGTCCTCGCTCTGGTGAACGGCGCCATGCGCGTCCAGGGCTCGCGTATCGGCGGCGCCGAGCGGCGCGCCGTCGCGGAGTATCTGACCGGCCGTGCGCTCGGAAGCGATGTGGCCGGCGCCTCGACCGGCCGCTGCACGACGTCGCCGCCACTGGCCGACCCAGCCACACAGCCGATGTGGGACGGTTGGGGCGGGGTCGGGAATACGCGCTCGCAGTCGGCAAAGGACGCGGGCCTGACGGCGGAGCAGGTGCCACGGCTTGCGCTCAAGTGGGCCATCGGGTTTCCGGATGCGACGTCGGGTTGGGCGCAGCCGAGCGTGGCGAGCGGGCGCGTCTTCGTCGGGAGCCATAACGGTACGGTGTATTCCCTCGACGCGAAGACGGGGTGCAGCTACTGGACGTTTGTCGCGAGCGGTGGCGTACGGTCGGGCATCGCGTTCGGGCCGCCGCTGGCGGGCGGGACGGGCCTCACGGTGTATTTCGGGGACAGCAGCTCGACGGCGTATGCGCTGGATGGCGCCACGGGCCGAGAGCTCTGGCGCCGGAAGGTGGAAGAGCACCTGATGGCGCGCGTCACGGGGACGCCGACGCTCTACGACGGCCGTCTGTATGTCCCGATCTCGTCGTACGAAGAAGCCATGGCCGCTGATCCCCTGTATGAGTGCTGCACGTCCCGGGGAAGTCTGTCGGCGCTGGATGCGAAGACGGGCGCGATCCTCTGGAAACAGTATCTGGTGCCGGAACCACAGAAGCTGGCGAAGAGCGCGAAAGGAACGCAGCGGTGGGGTCCCTCGGGGGTGAGCACCTGGGCGTCACCCACGGTCGATGCCAAACGTGGCGTGGTATACGGCGCGACCGGGAATACGTTCACCGGGTTGACGACGCAACCGCTGGCCGATGCGGTGGTGGCGTTCGACCTGGCGACGGGGGCGATCAAGTGGGTGAGCCAGACGGTCCCCAAGGACGTGTCGTATGTGGTGGGGTGCCGGCCGGACACCGGCAACCCGAACTGCGCGGAGGAGGTGGGGCCCGACTACGATTTCGCCAGCGCCGCCATTCTTACGACGCGCCCCGACGGCAAGGACGTCATCGTCATCGGGCAGAAATCGGGCATGGGCTACGCCATGGATCCCGACAACAAGGGCGCGGTGCTCTGGCGGTACGAAGCCGGACAGGGGCGCGGGGGCGGCGCCATCATGTGGAGTTCCACGGTGGACGCACAGAACGCGTACTTCCCCGTCTCTGGGCCAGGCGGCCTGCACGCGGTGGATCTGAAGACGGGCGTGCGTGTGTGGTACGCCCCGCCGCTGCCGCCCAAATGCAAGGAGCGCGTCGGATGCACGGCCGCGCAGACGGCGGCCATCAGCGCGAGTCCGGGCGTCGTGTTCTCTGGTACGAACGAGGGCGTCCTGCGCGCCTACTCCACCAGGGATGGCTCGGTGATCTGGGAGTACGACACCAATCGCGAATATCAGACCGTCAACGG
>JAKFYA010000240.1 GCA_021731095.1 Acidobacteriota bacterium
CTCCTCAGGCCGATGCGATCACGGTCTGCGCGGTGCCCACCCGCGGCGCGCTGGATCCGGCCGTGCCCGGCGGAGGGCTCAACCTCACCTTCGGACCGCCAGAGGGGCCCTTTGCCAACCGCCTGTTCGTGGCGGTCTCGGCATTGGGCACCGTCTTCGAGGTTCAGCCGTCCGGAGCCTGCGAACCGTTCGTCACGGTCACGTCCAGCGGGTGGGAGCGACCGCTGGCGATGGCCTTCAATTCGGCCGGCAACCGGCTATTGCTGGGGGCACAGCGGACGGGCGGCACCGCACCCCGTGGCGTGATCCTCCAGATCGACCCGACCGGCACGATCGAGCGGGACCTCGCGGTCGACGGGGTAGAACCGATCTGGGCGATCGCGACGGCTCCGGCCCTGTTCGCCGGGCATGCGGGCGAGTTGTTTTTCACGGCCGGTGACCCGCCTCGCGATCTGGTCGGGCAGGTGAGCAATGGCACGCTGTACCGCATCACGCCTTCACGCGCCCCCGCGGTCGTGGTGGCGGGATTCCTGCGACCAACCGGGCTGGCGTTTGTGGGTGACAGTGTGTGGGTGGCCGACGCCCGTGGGCGCCGGGTCACCGGACAGCGTCTGCCAGATGGTGTGATTGTGGCCGTTCGGCCGGAAGCGGTGACCACGCCGGCACAGGGACTGGAGTAGCGAGATGCAGAGAACCGGATGGCTGATGGTGCTCGTGCTCTGGGCCGTGCCCGCGGTCGCGCAGACGGAGCCGCCGGCACCAGCACCGGCTCAGGAACCGGTGGCCGGAGAGGGCGTGGCGGGACGGCCCGGTGGAGACCCCGCCACGTCCCCCCGGCCCTACGACCGGGTGATTACGAAAGAGGCCCGGACCGATCCAGGCGTCTTCCAGGTACATCGGCTCGGCGACAGACTCCTGTACGAGATTCCGAAGGCGCTGCTTGGCCGTGAATTCCTGTGGGTGTCGCAGGTCGCCCGCACAACCCTCGGAGCCGGGTACGGGGGACAGCCGGCAGGGTCCCGCCTGGTGAAGTGGGAGCGACGCGGAGACCGCGTGCTGTTACGGTCGGTGTCCTACGCCATTGTGGCCAGCCCGACGACCGCGGTGTCACGTGCCGTGGCGGCGGCCAACTACGACACCATCCTGATGGCATTTCCGGTGCAGGCCGTCGGCAAGGATGATGCACCGGTCATTGACGTCACCCGCCTGTTCACGACGGATGTGCCGGAGTTCAGCGGGCGGCAGCAGGTGCGGGCGCGCACCTTCGACGTGGCCAGGTCTTTTGTCGAACGTGCGGTGTCGTATCCGGAGAATGTCGAAGTCGAGGCGACGCAGACCTTCAGTACGCCTGCGGATGGTCCGCCAGCCGGAGGCCGGACTGGCAGCTCGAGCGTGCTGATGCACTACAGCATGGTGCTGCTCCCGGAGACCCCGATGTCGCCGCGCCTGCATGACGATCGCGTTGGCTACTTCAGCGCCGAGCAGATTGACTACGGGCTGGGGGCGCAGCGTGCGGAACGACGTCGCTACGTGACGCGGTGGCGCCTCGAGAAGAAGACGCCTGGTCAGGGACCGTCCGAGCCGGTCAAGCCCATCGTCTTTTATATCGATCCCGCAACGCCGCCGCAGTGGATTCCCTACCTCAAGAAAGGCATCGAAGCGTGGCAGCCTGCCTTCGAGGCAGCAGGCTTTGTACGCGCCATCGTGGCCAGGGATGCGCCCTCCCAGACTGACGATCCCGAGTGGAGTCCTGAGGATGCCCGCTATTCGGTCGTGCGCTGGCTGCCGTCAACCGTCGAGAATGCGGTCGGGCCACACGTGCGTGATCCACGGAGCGGAGAAATCCTGGAGGCCGACATTCAGTTTCATCACAACGTGATGAATCTGGTCCGGGACTGGTATGTCGTGCAGGCCGGGCCGCTCGATTCGCGGGTGCGACAGCTGCCGCTGCCCGACACGCTGATGGGAGAGTTGCTGCAGATGGTGGTGACCCACGAGGTGGGGCATACCCTCGGTCTGCAGCACAACATGAAGGCCAGCTCGCTGTATCCGGCCGCGAAGGTGCGTGATCCGGCCTGGTTGAAGCAGATGGGCCACACGCCCAGCATCATGGACTATGCGCGATTCAATTACGTCGCCCAGCCCGAGGACCACATTGACCCGGCGGACCTGATTCCGCGCATCGGCCCCTATGACAGCTGGGCGATCCGCTGGGCCTACACCCCCATTCCTGAGAGCACCAGCCCCGATGCCGAGCGGCCAACGCTCGACCGGTGGGCACGTGAGCAGGATGCCACCCCCTGGCTCCGCTTCTCGACGCCCGGTGCGGGCGGGACCGATCCGGGCGACCAGTCCGAGGCCATTGGCGACGACGATGCCGTGGTCTCGACCGGGCTGGGTGTGAAAAACCTGTCACGGGTGGCATCGTTGCTCCTCACGGCTACCGGTCGCCCCGGAGACGACTATGACGACCTGGACGAACTCTTCAGCCGTCTCGTCGGTCAGTGGGTGCTCGAGATGAATCACGTCACGTCCCTGGTGGGCGGCGTGACCTCACAGCAGAAGCATGTCGGGCAGGCGGGGCTCACATTCACCGTCGTGCCCAGCGAGCGCCAGCAGGCGGCTGTCCAGTTTCTGGCGGCGCAGGCATTCGAGGTGCCCTCGTTTCTGATTGCGCCCGAGATACTGCGCCGCATCGAGCCGACGGGGGCGCTCGCCCGCGTGCGAACCGCGCAACGCCGGGTGCTGGATGCGTTGCTGTCGCCGGCGCGCCTGACGCGGCTGGTGGAACAGGAGACGGCGGACCCTGCTGGCGCCTACGGGGCCGTGAGGTTTATGGATGACGTCAGGCGGGCGCTGTGGCGGGAAGTGTATGCGCCTGGTCCTGTTCGCGTGAGTGCCTATCGACGGAACCTGCAGCGCGCATGGCTGGAAGTGCTGGCGGAACGGGCAGCCTCGTCGCGGTCTGCCGATGACGCGCGGGCCCTGTCGGCCGGCGAACTGCGCCTCCTGGACGCCGACCTCCGAACGGCGCGGGCCCGGGCGGCCGATCGGGTGACGCGCCACCATCTGGACGATGTGCGCAGCCAGATTGCCCGGGCCCTGGACCCATCCGCCCGGGCTGGAGGTCCAGTGCTGGTGGCTCGCCCCGCGGCACCTGGCGGGCCTGGGG
>JAKFYA010000216.1 GCA_021731095.1 Acidobacteriota bacterium
ATGAAATGCACGTCGGCCTGACCGCCCAGCACGAGGCGCGCATCTGGCAGCCATGCGCGCCGACGGCATCCGTGTCGCCGGACCGGAGCCGCTCCATGCCCCCGTCATCAGCGCCACGGACACGCCGGCCGACATCGGCCCCGTCGATGTGGTGTTGCTGTGCGTGAAGCTCTGGGACACCGACGCGGCGCTGGCGGCCATCAGGCCACTGGTTGGACCTGCGACCGCCATCATCTCGCTGCAGAACGGGGTGACGAAGGACGACGCCATCCGTGCGGCGTATGGCCCGGACCATCTTGTCGGCGGAACCTGCTACATTGCCGCCGGCATCGAGGCGCCCGGTGTGATCCGCCAGACCGGGGCCATGCAACGCCTGCTCTTCGGCGAGTTCGACGGTACGCGCTCGACGCGCTGCGAAGCGCTGCTGTCCGCGTGCCTGGCTGGCGGCATCACGGCTGAGCTATCAACGCAGATTGCGCTCGAGATCTGGCAGAAGTTCGTGTTCCTCGCCGGCCTGTCCGGCACGACCGCCACCATCCGCAAGACCCTCGGTCCCATCAGGGACAACCTGCAGACGCGCCTCTTTCTCCGTGACGTGATGGCCGAGGTCGTCGCCGTGGGCCGCGCAGAGGGAGTGGCGCTGCCAGAGAACTACGCCGACGTGCGTCTTGCCATGACCGACACGCTGCTCCCCGAGATGACCTCGTCGCTGCACAACGATCTTGAGCGCGGCAACCGACTGGAAGTGCCGTGGCTGGCTGGCGCGGTCGTGGCGCGCGGTCAGGCGCTGGGTGTGGCCACGCCCCTCAACCGCGCCATCGCCGACATCCTCGCCCTGCACGCCAACGGACGTGCGCAATAGCCTCGGCTACTCGACCTTCCGTTTCGGGTCGTAGGTCTTCTTCACGGTGCCGCGCGCGGTAGCGACCTCCATCAGCGTCGGGTAGAACTGTACGAAGGTGTTCTCTACCGCGGTGTTCGCGCTGTGGCAGCGGTAGCAGGTGGCCGTCTGCGGTAGCGCTGCTGCCTTCCCGGTCAGTCCTGTGGGCCCATCGAAGGTGAAGTAGCCCCAGCCTCCGGGAAAGCGTGCGGAGTCCTTCACCGCCGCTTCCACGGCCACAATCTTCCCCTGCGTGTGCCCGCCGTTGTTGATGGAGACGTTCTTCTGCGCCTCGCGCACCTCGAGAATGAACATCGTCTTGTCGGGCCAGGCACCGGTCTGCATGAACGCCCGGTAGGCGGCCGGCGTCACGAACACGTTGTCGAACATCGGATTCGGATTCACGTCCTTGGCCGGACCATACGTCATGCCCAGTCCGGTCGTCAGGAACACCCACTCCCGATAGTCGGCCGGACGCGCCAGGGCGCCATCGGCACCAAAGGCCGGAGCCCCCTGCGCCAGTACCGCTTCTGGCACGGACATCATCGACATCAGGACCAGCCCACACACCTGCGCCATCGATCTCATCGTCATCGTCTGCTCCTTGTGCGGCGCCATCGCCGCGACGCGTTCAACACGCCCGGCTACTTCGCCCGGGGGTGCGCCTTCCGGTAGACCTCCAGCAACTGTGCCGCGTTCACATGGGTATACCGCTGGGTGGTCGACAACTGCACATGGCCCAACAGTTCCTGAATGGCGCGCAGGTCTGCGCCGCGCTCCAGCAGATGCGTGGCAAACGAATGCCGCAGCGCATGCGGGCTGATGCCAAACCGGATGCTGAACCCGTGGACGTAGCGCGCGACCAGGCGCTGCACGCTGCGTCCGGTGAGCCGCCCACCCCGGAAGTTGAGAAACAGCGGCTCGCCTGACCGGCGGGTGGCCCGCCGCGGCTGGTCTGGGGAGACTACGACGGCCGCACGCAACACTGCCCGGTCCTTCAGCCATGACCGCAAGGCGTCGACGGTGGACTGGTTGAACGGGACCAGGCGCTCCTTGGAGCCCTTGCCGAGGACCCGTGCCATTCGCCCGTTGAGATTGACGTCCTCGAGGTCCAGGCCCACCAGTTCGCTCAGGCGGAGGCCCGAGGCATAGAACAGTTCGAGGATGGCGCGGTCGCGCCTCCCGAGTGGCTCGCTCGTGTCCGGCATCTCGAGCAGGCGGCGCATTTCGTCTTCGGACAGATGGGCCGGCACGCGCACTTCACGCCGTGGAGAGACGGCCAGGGAGGCCGGGTCGTTCTCAATCCAGCCCTCGCGCCTGAGGTACCGCATGTAGGTGCGTAGCGCCGACAGCTTGCGCGCCACGGATGACCTCGCCTGCCCCTGCTTGTGCAGATCGGCCATGAAGGCACGGATGGCGGCCAGGTCGATGTCGTCAGGGTCGAAGGCCTCGGCCGTGCGGCCCATGGCCTGGGCCGCAAAGGCGAAGAACTGCGAGAGGTCGCTGCGGTACGCGTCCGCCGTGTGCGCGGAGACGTTCCGGTTCAGGCGGATGTAGTCGATGAACTCAGCGAGTCGCTGCACCCGCGGCCATCCAGTCCTGCAGCGCGTCGAGGGCGCGTGCCGAGATCGCGAGTTTCCGGTCCATCTTCTTGCCGCGTCCGCGTCCGGCGGACACGGGCGGTGGCTCCATGATGCCGAAGGTGATGTTGGAGGGCTGATAGTCGGCCGCCAGGGCGTGCGACACGTAGTAGGCCAGGGCGCCGATGGCAGTGGCGCGCGAGGGTGCTGACGGAGCCTCTCCCCTGGCAAGCGCAGCCGCGTTTCGCCCGGCCAGCAGACCTGACGCGGCCGACTCGACGTAGCCTTCCACACCGGAGACCTGTCCGGCAAAGAACAGGGCCGGGTCGGCTTTGGTCTGCCAGGTCTCGCGCAGCACCGAGGGGCCGTTGATGTAGGTATTGCGGTGCACCATGCCGAACCGCACGAACTCCGCGCGCTCAAGGCCGGGAATCATCCGCAGTACACGGGCCTGCTCGCTCCACTTGAGCTGGGTCTGGAACCCGACAAGGCTGAAGTGATCGCCGGCCAGGTTGTCCTGTCGCAACTGGACGGCGGCATACGGCGTGTACCCGGTCTCGGGATTGATGAGTCCGACCGGCTTCATTGGCCCGTATCGCAGTGTCTCTGGCCCCCGATGTGCCATCACCTCGATGGGGAGACACCCCTCGAAGAACTTTTCCTTGTCGAAGTCGTGCACCGTCGCCGACTCGGCAT